>JAEKLU010000165.1 GCA_019509685.1 Mesorhizobium sp.
GCCCGACATGCACATTCCGGTTCCGCGCCTGCCGGTCGGATTGGGCAGCCTGTCGCTTGAAGCCGAAGCGATTGGTGACAACGGCAAGCAGGCGGCGGCCATGATCTGGGGACGTGGCGCGAACGCCCTGCTGGATTCCGGCCGGGTCGCCCGAGAGGGCGACGCCTACGACCTGGCGGCGAAGTTCGGCCACGATTTCAGCAAGCTCCTGGTCACCGGCAAGACGCCGTTCGGCAAGCTGCCGTCGCTCCCGACCAGGGCGGAGCTGCGCGCCATGGTCGGCGGCGGGCCCAAATACCCGGCCTGCAAGGCATTCGGCAAATCGCCCGGACTGGTCGGCTTCCTCGGCGATCGGATGGGATTGCCGCCGGCCTGGACCGACAAGGGAGCCGCGCTGCGCAACGACTGAAGGCGATGACGCAAATGCAGGAGAAGTCCCCGATGCCGCTTTCCGCGACGGCTTTTCAACAGGGCAGAAGGATGCGCTTCCTTTGGCTGGTTGCCCCCCTCGTCCTGGCGCCGGCCCTGCTTGCGGAAAGCGGGTGGCCGCAAGGCAGCACCTCTCGCGAAATACTGGAATTTCTCGGTGCCGTGCTGATCCTCATCTGTATCGGCGGTCGTTGCTGGGCAACGCTGTATGTTGGCGGACGCAAGAACCGTGAACTCGTCACAACCGGCCCCTATGCCTATACGCGCAACCCCCTCTATTTCTTCTCGGCCCTTGGACTGGCTGGCGTCGGGCTGACATTCGGGTCGCTGATCCTTTCGGCGTTTCTCTTTGCCTTCACCTATCTGGTCTTTTCCTATGTCGCGACGCGCGAAGCGATCGCGTTGGACGCGATCTTTGGCGAGGCCTATTGGTGCTATTGTCGAAGCGTGCCGGCCTTCTTTCCCCGTCTGCGGCGCGATCGCGACGACGTCCTGGGTCCGTCTCCCGTCACGTTCGACCCGGTGGCGCTGAGGCGGACCGCCATCGACAGCTCTTACTTCCTTGTGGCGATACTGGCGGTCGAATTGCTCGGCTGGCTCCAGTCGGCAAGGCTGGTGACGCCTATGTGTTCCGATTGTTTTGATTACCGGCCTGCCAATCCCTTCAGCCGATAGAGCGCCTCCAGCGCCTCGCGGGGCGTCATCTCGTCTGGATTGATGGCGCCCAGCGCTTCGCCCAGCGCATCGTTTTTCGCCGGCTTCGGCGCTTCGCGCCTCACCGCTACCGAAAACAGCGGCAGGTCGTCGACCAGGCGGTTGGTCTTGCCGGAAACTTCGCCTTCCTCGAGCTGGTGCAGCACCTGCTTAGCGCGGGCGACAACGGCTTCGGGCAGGCCGGCGAGCCGCGCCACCTGCACGCCGTAGGACCGGTCGGCCGCACCCTTGCCGACCTCGTGCAGGAAGACGACATCACTTTCCCACTCCTTGACCCGCATGGTGACGTTGTGGAGCCGCGGCAATTTGCCGGCCAGCGCCGTCATCTCGTGGAAATGGGTGGCGAAGATCGCCCGGCAGCGGTTCTTCTCATGCAGATATTCGACCGCCGCCCAGGCGATCGACAAGCCGTCGAAAGTGGCGGTGCCGCGGCCGATCTCGTCGAGGATTACCAGCGCCCGCTCGCCCGCCTGGTTGAGAATCGCCGCCGTCTCGACCATCTCGACCATGAAGGTCGAGCGACCGCGCGCGAGGTCATCCGAGGCGCCGACGCGTGAGAAAAGGCGGTCGACGACGCCGATATGGGCGCTTTGCGCCGGCACGAAGGAGCCGGTTTGGGCGAGGATGGCGATCAGCGCGTTTTGCCTGAGGAAAGTCGATTTACCGCCCATATTGGGGCCGGTGAGCAGCCAGATCGCGCCGGCCTTGGCTCCGCCTTCGGGCGACAGGTCGCAATCATTGGCGACAAACGGGCCTTCGCCGGAACGCCTGAGCGCCTGTTCGACCACCGGGTGGCGACCGCCGGCAATCTCGAAGGCGAGGCTGGAATCCACCAGCGGCCGGCACCAGCCCTCGCTCTCGGAAAGCAATGCCAGCGCGGATGAAACATCGAGAACCGCAAGCGCCTCGGCGCCGGCACGGATCCGTTCGGCCTCGCTTACGACTTCGGCCGTGAGCCGGTCGAAGGCGGCGAGCTCGATGCCGAGCGCCTTGTCGGCGGCGTTGGCGATCTTGGATTCCAGCTCCGCCAGCTCGGTCGTCGTGAAGCGCATGGCGTTGGCCATGGTCTGGCGATGGATGAAGCGCGCCTTGGCGGCGTCGCTGCCAGTCATGATCAAGTGGTGGTTGGCGGTAACCTCCACTTTTCGCGATTCGTCGCGCAGCGCCCGCATCTCGTCGAGCTCGCCATGATAGCCGTTGCGCACGAAGCCGCCGTCGCGCTTGATCAGCGGCAGCTCGTCGTCGAGGGCGTCGCCGAGGTGACGGGCAAGCGCCTCGGGCAAGGCATTGATCGCGACAAGCGCGGCGGCGAGCTCGGCGGGCAGGGCGGCCGCCGCGAACAATTCGGCGATCGCGCCTGCCGCCTCGAAGCCGGCGCGCAGCGCGCCCAGATCGCGCGGCCCGCCGCGGTTGAGCGCCAGCCTGGACAGCGCACGCGGCATGTCGGCGACGCTCTTCAGGCTTGTCCGCACCGCCTGGCACAGCCGCGTTTCGGAGCGGAAGAACGACACCGAATCCAGGCGCGCGCCGATCGCTGCCGGGTCGGTCAGCGGCGCCATCAGCCGGTCGGCGAGCAGCCGCAGCAATTCCAGATTGGCGCGCGTCGCCGGATCGATGAACAGCGTCGAGCCCTGCTCCTCGCGCTCGGGGCGCGACAAAGGCGGGCGCTCCGCTTTCTGCGTCTTCTCGACATAGGCAATAGTGCCGGAGATCGCCGACAGCTCGGCGCGCGAAAACGTGCCGAAACTGTCCGGTGTCGCCACCTCGAAGAAGCGCGCGATGCGGCTTGTGGCCGAAGCCGAATCGAACAGGGAAGGCGGCTGCGGGCTGGCGACCCGGCCCAGCACGTCGAAGACCGGTCTGAGATCCGGATCGTGGAACACCGGCTCGGCGACGATCAGCTCGCGCGGGTCGACGCGGAAGATATCGGCAAGCAGCCGGTCGGCCGTCGTCTCGGCGACCCGGAACGCGCCGGTCGAGATGTCGATCCAGGCGAGCGCGAAGCTGCCTTGGGCAATATTGCCTGCCTTTACCCGGCCCAGCGCCATCAAAAAACTCGATTCCGACGGCGCCAGCAGCTTGTCCTCGGTGATGGTGCCGGGCGTCACCAGCCGCACGACGTCGCGCCGCACCACCGATTTCGAACCGCGTTTCTTGGCTTCCGCCGGATCCTCGATCTGCTCGCAGACGGCGACGCGAAAGCCTTGCGCGATCAATTTCTGCAGATAGTCGTCCGCCGCATGCACCGGCACGCCGCACATCGGAATGTCGTGGCCCTGGTGCTTGCCGCGCTTGGTCAAGACGATGCCGAGCGCCTGGCTTGCCTTCTCCGCGTCGTCGAAGAACAGCTCGTAGAAATCGCCCATGCGGTAAAACAGCAGCGAATCCGGGTTTGCCGCCTTGATCTCGATGAACTGTTCCATCATCGGCGTCACCCCGCCCGTGGCGGGCGCTGGCGTCGTTGTCTCCTCGGGGTCGGTCGGCATATGCATGTTCATGCCGCAACGCTAGCAGATCGGCCAGCGCGGTTTAATGCCGGGTGCTCGAAAAGCAGGGGAAAGCGCTGGTGATGCCGCCAGTTGGTGTCGCAACGTGTCGGCCGAGCAACCCTGTCGGCATTGAAGCAGCTTTGCCGGGCTTGCCGGTTTACAGCCGCCGCCTGTAGCCTTAGTCCTGGAATCCATAAGGAAGCACCCATTCAAGCGGTGCCGCGTGAAGGCGAGGAAATCGGAAAGCATCATGGCCAGGAAAACCGAAAACAGCGGCCCCTCCGTCAGCCCAGAGGAGGCGCTGGAATTCCACGCCATGGGACGGCCCGGCAAGCTGGAGATCGTCGCCACCAAGCCGATGGCGACGCAGCGCGACCTCAGCCTTGCCTATTCGCCGGGCGTTGCCGTGCCGGTGCGCGCCATCGCCGAGGATCCGAGCCGCGCTTTCGACTACACGACGCGCGGCAATATGGTCGCGGTCATCTCCAACGGCACCGCCATCCTCGGCCTCGGCAATCTCGGCGCGCTGGCGTCCAAGCCGGTGATGGAAGGCAAGGCGGTGCTGTTCAAGCGCTTCGCCGATGTCGATTCCATCGACCTCGAGGTCGACACCGAGGATGCCGACGAGTTTATCAATTGCGTGCGCTTCCTCGGGCCTTCCTTCGGCGGCATCAACCTGGAAGACATCAAGGCGCCGGAATGCTTCATCATCGAGCAGCGCCTGCGCGAGCTGATGGACATTCCGGTCTTCCATGACGACCAGCACGGCACCGCCATCATCTCGGCCGCCGGTCTGATCAATGCGCTGGAGATTACCGGCCGCGATATGAAGACCACGAAGATGGTCTGCAATGGCGCCGGTGCGGCCGGCATCGCTTGCATCGAACTGATGAAGGCGATGGGGTTTGCGCCCGAAAACATCATCCTGTGCGACACCAAGGGCGTCGTCTATCAAGGCCGCACCGAAGGCATGAACCAGTGGAAGTCGGCGCATGCGGTCAAGACCGACACGCGCAGTCTCGCCGAGGCACTCGACGGCGCCGACGTCTTCCTCGGCCTCTCCGCTAAGGGCGCGCTGACCACCGCCATGGTGCAGTCGATGGCCAAGAACCCGATCATCTTCGCCATGGCCAATCCCGATCCGGAGATCACGCCGGAGGAAGTCGCCGAAATCCGCACCGATGCGATCATGGCCACCGGCCGCTCGGACTATCCGAACCAGGTCAACAACGTGCTCGGCTTCCCCTACATCTTCCGCGGTGCGCTGGATGTCAGGGCCACCACCATCAACGATGACATGAAGATCGCCGCGGCCCGCGCGCTGGCCGAGCTTGCCCGTCAGGACGTGCCCGACGACGTCGCCGCCGCCTATCAGGGCAATCGGCCGAAATTCGGCCCCAACTACATCATTCCCGTGCCTTTCGACCCGCGCCTGATCTCGGCAATCCCGCTCGCGGTCGCCAAGGCCGCGATGGAGTCCGGCGTTGCCCGCAAGCCGATCCTCGACCTCGACCGCTATGCGCAGGAACTGTCCGCCCGGCGTGACCCGATCGCCTCGACCTTGCAGCGCATCTACGACCGCGTCCGCCGCCAGCCCAAGCGCATCGTCTTCGCCGAAGGCGAGGAGGAGCAGGTGATGCGCGCCGCCGTGTCCTATGTGAACCAGAGGCTCGGCACGGCGATCCTGCTCGGCCGCGACGATGTCATCAAGGACAATGCCAGGAATGCCGGTATCGACTTGAACAAGCAGGGCATCGAGATCATCAACGCCCGCCTGTCGCGCCGCAACGGCATCTACACCGACTATCTTTACGAGCGCATGCAGCGGAAGGGGTTTCTGTTTCGCGACTGCCAGCGCCTGATCAACAACGATCGCAACCATTTCGCCGCCTGCATGGTGGCGCTGGGCGACGCCGACGGCATCGTCACCGGTGTGACCCGCAATTATTCGACAGCGCTCGACGATGTGCGCCGCATCATCGACGCCAAGCCCGGACACCGCGTGATCGGTGTCTCGATCGTGCTGGCGCGGGGCAAGACGGTGCTGGTCGCCGACACCGCCGTGCACGATATGCCCAATGCCGAGCAGATCGCCGACATCGCCGAGGAAGCGGCCGGCTTTGCCCGCCGCATGGGCTACGAGCCGAGGCTCGCCATGCTTGCCTACTCCACCTTCGGCCATCCGCAGGGCGAGCGCTCCGAGCGCGTGATGGAAGCGGTGCGCATCCTCGACAAGCGTCGCGTCGATTTCGAATATGACGGCGAGATGGCCGCCGACGTGGCGCTGAACCCGCGCGCCATGGCGCAATATCCGTTCATCCGGCTCACCGGCCCGGCCAATGTGCTGATCATGCCGGCGTTCCACTCGGCCTCGATCTCGACCAAGATGCTGCAGGAGCTCGGCGGCTCGACCGTCATCGGCCCGCTGCTGGTCGGCCTGAACAAGCCGGTCCAGATCGTGTCCTTGAACGCCAAGGATAGCGACATCGTCAACATGGCGGCCATCGCGGCTTATACCGCGGGGAACTGAGGCGTACGTCCCAGGTCGACAGCCGGCCCCGGATCAATAAGAAAGGCCCGCGGCATCGCCGCGGGCCCTTTCTTTAGGTTCGAAGGCTCGATCAGAAATTGCGCTGGAAGCGGACGATGCCGCCGACGCTGTCTTTCTTGTTGGCATGGGTGAAGTTGCCGTAGATGGTCTTTTCGTT
>JAEKLU010000166.1 GCA_019509685.1 Mesorhizobium sp.
TTCCTCGCGGGCGACGTTCTGCTCGTAATCGAGCGCCGCCGCGATCGGCTCGAACTGGAAGGCGATGTGCTTGAAGCCTTGCGCGTGGGCGGCCTTTTCCAGCTGACTTTGCGCCTTCGCGTCCGCAGCCGTGTCGTCGTCGACGAACTGCACGGGGCGGCCGAGAACGACGCTCTCCACCGGCGCGCCGGCGTCCTCCTCGAGCCGTTTCTTCAAATGGCCGACAAACATGCCGACAATGTCGATGAAGCCTATCTGGCGTGTCTTGATGCGCGTCTTCTCATTGGCGAGCGAACTGCCGAGCACGCTCTTCAGGGACCGCATCAGCCGGCCTTCGATGGCGTCGGTATAGTCGGCGATCGCGCGGCGGCCGAAATAGGTGTGGCCATCCTCGAAGTTGAAGAAGACCGCGCTTGGCAGAGTGGGCTGCTCTCCCTCCAGCGCAACCAGCCGTGCCCGCCCGTTGCGGATCACGCCAACGGTGGAGTTGGACGTGCCGAAATCAATGCCGCCGAATGCAGATTGCATCGCAGCCTCCTGTCGTTGCCTTGGCAGGATCGTGGCGACGCGAAGCGCGCCGTCATCCGGATAGCCGGACCGTCCTGCCGAATTGATTGTGCGTGTTTACCCTTGAGCCGGGAGGCGGCGGTTTATCGCATGATCGCCTGAAGGGAAACCCTTTGCGGAAAAATGGGTTTCCATTTTTCCCGTGCCTTCAGTCCTTGCGGAAGACCAGCCGTCCGAGCCAGCCGGTGATCATCGCGAGCGACACGGCGAACACGCCGTAGAGAAAGGAATACTCATGCGCGACGCGGAAGACCGACTGCTCGAAGCCGGATTTGCGGATTTCGAGCTGGGCCGAGCTTTCCTTGATGAACAAGCCGCTCTTGAACAGGAACGCGCGGGCTTTATGGGTTCCGACCGGAACGTTAGGCGCCAGCCGCACGGTGGCGCGAAACAGGTTCTGCGACAGGAACTGCACGCCGCCGATATTCTCGCTGTAGAGCCCGGTCGCCGTCTTTCGCTCGCGCAATGCCTTGGTGAATTCCTCGATCGTCGCCGGGCTGTCGCTTTCGTCGGCGGGCATCATGTAGAGGTTTTGCGGGCCGAGCGAGAGCTGCTTGTATTTGCTCGGCTCGGCGATGTCCTGCAGCGGCCGCGTCGTTGCGACCGAATAAGACATCGGCACGTTCTCGAATGTCTCCGACTCCAGGTTGACCCAGACGCCGAGCACCCTGTCCTTGCGCCGGACAACGACCGGGCGCGGCGGGCCCTCGAGCACGACGATGACGTCATAGCGTCCCTGACGCGCGACCAGCGGGTCAGGATTCTCCAACGATCCGAAGATGGTGAGGTCGGCGCCGGAAAACCCGGCCGTGATCGAAACGGCGTCGGTCGACAGGCCGATCTGGATACCTTCGGGAATCGGCGCCTGCGCCGTTGCCGGTGACAGGGCAAAGAACAGCGAAAGCAGCATCGTGGCCGACAATACTCGCAACCCTGCCATCAGTTCAGGCCTGCGGCGGAAAGCGAATAAAGGTTGGGCGGCGTCACGAACAGGTCGATGGCAAGACGGATGGCGACGGCCAGCACCAGCATGGCCAGGAGCGCGCGCAACTGTTCGCCGCGCAGCCGTTGGCCGGCCTTGGCGCCATATTGCGCCCCGGCGACCCCGCCGGCCATCAAAAGGAAAGCGAGGATCACGTCGACCGTCTGGTTGGTCGTGGCATGCACCAGCGTCGTGTAGGCGGAGGTGAAGATGATCTGGAACAGCGAGGTGCCGATAACGACATTGGTCGGCACCTTGAGCAGATAGATCAGCGCCGGCACCATGATGAAGCCGCCGCCGACGCCCATGATCGACGACAGGAAGCCGATTCCTGCACCGAGCCCGAGCACCGGAATGACGCTGACAAACAGTTTCGAGGCGCGGAAGCGCATTTTGAACGGCAGCCGATGGATCCAGTTGTGCTGGCCGGACTTCTTCAGCACGGGTGCGGCGCCGCTGCGGCTGGCGCGCAGCGCATTGACGCTCTCGACCAGCATCAGCCCGCCCACAGTGCCGAGCAGCACGACGTAAAGCAGCGAGATGAACAGGTCCAACTGACCGAGCCGGCGCAGCAGCGCAAACACGAAGATACCGGCGGTCGAGCCGACGATGCCGCCGGCCAGAAGCACGCCGCCCAGCTTGAAGTCGAGCGTGCCGCGCTTGAAGTGCGAGAGCGCGCCCGAGAAGGAGGAGGCGATGACCTGGTTGGCGCCGGTGGCCACCGCGATCGCCGGCGGGATGTTGTAGAAGATCAAGAGCGGCGTGATCAGGAAGCCGCCGCCGACCCCGAACATGCCCGATAGGAAGCCCACCGCCGCGCCCATCGCCAGCAGCACGAAGACGTTGACGGAAATTTCCGCGATCGGGAGATAGATGCCCACCCGGCTGTCTCGATCCGTTTGCTTGTCGGCCTATGCTGCCGTGTGGGCAGTATCGCACCGAAAAGCCAATTTTTTCTTGCGCCGACGCGGCGGCCGGCCAAAGCCCGCCGCCGCGTCGAAACAAAAACCATCTCAATCAGTTAACAGGCAAATGTGTGGCAAGGCGTCGCGTATGCGACGCGTCTGCCGCTATTTGTGCGCCAGCAACGCCTTGACCAGCGGTGCGTCGACCTCGCCGGTAGGCTTCATCTTGTTGTCGGTCTGGAACGCCATGATGGCGGTCTTGGTCTTGCCGCCCATCACGCCGTCGGCGCCGCCGGCGTCGTAGCCGTTCTTGTTGAGGATCAGCTGGATGTTCTTGACCGCCTTTTTCATGTCGATGCCGGCGGTCGTCTGCGGGGTGCTGTCCTGCCAGGATTCGGGAACGTCGGCCGAGTTGGCGGCGGCGTTGAGCGGCTTTGCCTTCCACAGTTCGGTGGCGGCGCGCGCCTTTTCGAGCTGCTCGGGCCGCAGCGCGTTGGCGATCTCGTCGCGCTTGGCGGCGGCGTCCTTGTCGCCGGTCTTGGCGACCAGCGCGAACCACTTGTAGGACTCTTCCAGGTTCTGCTTCATGCCGACGCCCTTGGCCGCCAGGATGCCGAGGTTGAACTGGCTGTCCTTGACGCCGAGGTCCGCCGCTTCCTGGAACCACCGCGCGGCGGACTCATTGTCGGTCACCCCGTCCGCCGCCATTGCAAACAGCACCGCCAGATTGTGCATGGCGCTGGCGTTGCCCTGTTCGGCGGCGAGCTGGTAGTAGCTCTTGGCCTTCTTGAGGTCGCGCGCGACGCCGATGCCCTTCTCGTAGAAATTGCCGATGCGGTATTCGCCGGGCGCAAAACCGAGCTCGGCCGACTTCTCGTACCACTTGGCCGCCGTCGCCATGTTTTCCTTGACGCCGCGCGATTCGGCGTAGCGCGAGCCGATCTCGAACAGCGCCTTGGCGTCGCCGCCGGCCGCTGCATCGCGCAGCGCGATCGGGCCGATTTCGGAAGGAATGTCGATCTTGGCCGCAGCCGTTGCCGCTTGGCTGTCGGCCGGCGGCACTGCGCCGGTCGTGTCGGCGGAAGTGGCAGCCGGTGTGCTGGCCGCTGAGCTGTCGGCTGCCGGATTGACCGCCACCGGCTCCTTGGCGGCCGGCTGCGCGTCACTGTCCGTATCGATCGCAGCGGCTGCGGCAGGCTCGGACGGTGCCGCGGCCATCGGAGCCGGTGCAGGCTCCGAAGGTGCGGCAAGCGCCATCGGCGTCGGCGCCGGTGTGACCGGCGCCGCAATCGTCGGCATAGCCGTGGCAGAGGCGTCAGGGCTGGATGGCTGTCAGGGCTGGATGGCTGTGCCGCGGCTTGCGCTGGCGGATCGTCCTTCACCGCCTCGGCCTGCCGGACGGGACGCGCCGGAGCGCTCTCGGGCTGCGCGGCATCCGTGTCAGTCTTCGGCGCGCTGTTGGCGTTGAGCGAGGCGGTTTCGACCGCCGGGGCGGAGATGACCGGAGCCACGTCATTGCTGGCCACCGGCGCGGGATCGGACAGGAATGCCTTGCCGAGCTGCAGGCCGGCCAGCGCCATCATGATGGCGGCGGCGGCCATCAGGATCGGCTTGCGGCGGGCCTTGAGCAGATCGCCTATCCTCAGCGCCTTCACCGGGCCGGTCATCGTCGACTGGCGCTTCAGCGCGTCGGCTTCCGCAGCCGCGGCTTGCGCCGCGCGGCGCGCCGCCGCGATGAAATCGGACTTGGCGGCATCGGTCTCGGTGCGTTTGACCGGCTGGCCGCGCTCATCGCGCACGCGCTTCATGATGGCATTGAGATCCGGCGCGCCGGAACCGGGCTCCAGCGGCCTGTTGGCGGCCTTGGGGTCGAGCGGTTCGTCGATGTCGACGCTTGGAATGTCGGCCATTGGCGCCGAGCCGGCGAGCGGCAAGGTCTCGGCGTCCTTCTTGCCTTTGAAGGCGCGGGCCAGCCCGCTGAACATCGACTTCTTGCCGCCGGCCTTCTCGCCTTTCTCGGCGATAGCATCCGGTCCGAGCGCGGCCATGGCGGCTGCCGCGGCTGCCTCGGCGGGCGTGCGCTGCGGACCTGGGTCATTGCGCAGGATAGCGGCGGCGCGGCCCTCGAGATCGG
>JAEKLU010000069.1 GCA_019509685.1 Mesorhizobium sp.
GCCGGATTGGCGCTCGTCAGCGCGACCGCCGCCACGAGGCCGCCTTCGCTCAGCTCCGCCAGGCCGAGCGTAGCCGGCAGGATCGAGGCCGGGTGATAGTCGCTGGCCAGCATGTCGAGCAGCCCGGCTTCGTAAGCCTGCCGGGCGGAAAGGTTGCCGGAATAGGACTGGCCGCGCAGCGCGTTGGGCGCGCCCATGACGGTATGCATCTGCAGCCTGCGGGCCTCCTGCGCCGCTTCCAGGGTTACCGGGAATTCGCTGAGCCTGGCGCCCAGACCATGGACCAGTTCCACCTTTTCCAGCGTGTCGTCGTCATGCGAGGCGAGCACGACGCCGCTGGCGTGAGCCCGGGCCGACAGATCCTGCAACGCGTTCAGCACGTCGCCCTGGCCTTCGCGGCCGGCGATGCGGTGGCCGACAATTTCGGACGCCTCGGCAACGGACATGCCGCGCTCCTTGGCGATGCGGGCGATGTAAAGTTCGACGTCGCGGTACTGGCCCTGTCCGGGCGTGTGGTCCATCAGTGAGATCAGATGCAGCTTGCCTGCGTCCATCAGTTTTTGCAGCACGGCGATGGCAGGCGTGTAGGTGACTTCGAAGCGGGCGTGGATGCGGTGATCGACCAGGAGCTCGCCCCTCAGCCCGTCAATGGTCTCGATGATCGCCGATGTGTGACCTTCCGAGCGCAGCACGCCGCTGGTGACGCTGGCGCCGATGAAGGAGAGCGCGGCATAGGCGGTGGTCACGCCGCACGAGGCCAGCTTCTTGTCGAGTTCGGCGATGCCGATCTTCATCGGCACGTGGACGCCGATGCGAGGTTCCACTTCCCTCTCGACCATATCGCCGTGCATGTCGATGAAGCCGGGCAGAAGCAAGCGGCCGCCGCCGACGATGTCGGCATTCTCGACCGGCGCGTCGCGGATTTCGGCGATCCGGTCGCTCTCAATTCGGACCGCACCGCTTGGGATGACGCGGTCGCGCAGGACAATCTCGAATTCACTCAACCACATGTCGTCTCTCTTCGATGGAATCAACTGCTTCAAAGTCCCGACCGACACAGTCGAGGGACGGGCGACCCATAGCAGCTGGTCGACGCACAAGGATGACAACAGGGAGGGACGGCTAACTATATGCGGATAAAAGGCGAGCGAGGCCTATGGCGACGCCCGGCTGCCGCGGATGCGGCAGCCGGCCCCATCCGCGACTCTGGTTGCAGCTGGCCTTGCGGCGGTTTGCCTACAATCGTCCCAACCGCTCGACGAGCAGTGCGAAGAAGCCGTCATGGTCGATGTCGCGCATCACCATGGCGTTCTTCTGGCGTTTGGTGACGCCCCACCAGTCGATCACCGTCATGCCCATGGTGAGCTCCGACGAGGTCTCGATGCTGACATTGCAGTGCCGGCCCTTGAACAGCTCGGGCTTGAGGAGATAGGCGATCACGCAAGGATCGTGCAGCGGGCCGCCGTCGGTGCCGTATTTTTCCTCGTCATAGCGCTCGAAGAATTCCAGCATCTCGGCGGTGGCGGTGCCGACCTTCGTGCCGAGCTGACGGAATGCCTGGATGCGCTTGGACGTGGTCAACGCCTTATGCGTGACGTCGAGCGGCATCATGACGATCGGAATGCCCGATTTGAAAACCAGATCGGCGGCCTGCGGGTCGACATACACGTTGAACTCCGCGGTCGGCGTGACATTGCCGCCCTCGAAGAAGCCCCCGCCCATCAGCACGATTTCCTTGATGCGCGGCGCGATCCCCGGCTCGCGGATAAGCGCCAGCGCAATGTTGGTGAGCGGTCCGAGCACGCACAGCGTGATCGAGCCGCTCGGCTCCTTCATCAGCGTCTCGACGATGAAATCGACGGCATACTGATCCTGAAGCGGCATCTTCGGCTCGGGCAGCTGCGGTCCGTTGAGGCCGGTCTTGCCATGCACTTCCTCGGCGGTGACGAGCTCGCGCGCCAGCGGGCGGATGGCGCCGGCATAGACCTTGATGTCGGGCCGGCCGGCCAGTTCGCAGATCTTGCGGGCGTTGTTCTGGGTCAGTTTCAGCGGCACGTTGCCGGCAACGGCGGTGATGCCGACGATGTCCAGCTCCGAACTGCCGAGTGCCAGCAGGATGGCGACGGCATCGTCCTGGCCGGGATCGGTGTCGATGATGATCTTTCGGGATTGGGGCATTTCAATTCCTTTTTGGGAGTCTTTTTGGGCGGGTTTTGAAACATGAACCAGGATGGCGGTTCAACGAAACGTCCTCCTGATTTAGCGGCTTGAACTTGATCGCGCGGCGGACCATATCAAGACCATCGGGAAAAATGCCATCCGGGTTTTTCCAGTTTATGTCGCTCTTGCGAGGACAGTGTAACATGAGCCGAATGACGCCCTTCTCCAGCCCGCTTCTCCTGGGTTTTGACGCAATGGAAAAAACCCTCGAGCGTCTGGCGAAGTCGGGTGACAGCTACCCTCCCTATAACATCGAGCGCCTGAACGCGTCCGACGGCAAGTCCGAGAGGTTGCGCATCACGCTCGCCGTTGCCGGCTTTGCTGAAAGCGACCTCGATGTCACCACCGAGGAAAACCAGCTGATCGTGCGCGGCCGTCAGAGCGACGACACCGAGCGCGAATTCCTCCACCGCGGCATTGCCGCGCGCCAGTTCCAGCGTTGCTTCGTGCTGGCCGATGGCATGCGGGTGATTGCGGCGGAATTGAAGAACGGCCTGTTGTCGGTCGACCTCGACCGACCCGAATCCGAGCGGCTGGTACGGAAAATAAACATATCGGTGAAAGACTGATCTTTGCCGATGGCTCTAATGCGGGACGGCCGAAAGCGGCGTCTCCGCGCCAAGGAGGCTTGAAATGACCAGAACTGACGAAACCATCACCATGACCAGCGGCGAATTCGCCCATCTCGGCGAAGGCTCGGTCGCTTACCTGAGGAAAGTGTCGAGCGACGATCTGCGCGGCCGTTTCCCGGGCATGGATGAGATCGCTCCCGGCATGGAGCTGTGGGCGCTGTTTGCCGCCAACGGCCAGCCGATCCTGCTTTCGGATGCCCGTGACCGGGCGCTGGCAGGCGCGATGGAAAATGATCTGACCACGGTCGCCATTCACTGACCCATGATCCCGAAAAGTGGGAACCGGTTTTCGGGAAGCATCATGGTCAACTAGGAACGACCCTGGTGAATGGAAAGGGCCGCTTTTGGCGGCCCTTGGAAGATTTATCTCAAAAACTTGAATCCGAAAAACTTCAAGCCGCGTGCGAGGCCTGTGTATCGGACAGCAGCGCGTGGATGGCCACCGCGTCGCGCGCTCCCCTGATCTTGGCCACCGTATCGGCGTCGCGCAGCACGCGCGCGATGCGCGACAGCGCCTTGAGATGGTCGGCGCCCGCACCTTCCGGCGCAAGCAGCAGAAACACCAGATCGACCGGCTGGTCGTCCAGCGCCTCGAAATCGACCGGCGTTTCCAGCCGGGCGAAGACGCCAGCGATCCGCTTCACGCCGGCGAGCTTGCCGTGCGGAATGGCGATGCCGTTGCCGACGCCGGTCGAGCCCAGCCGTTCGCGCTGCAGGATGGTGTCGAACACCTCCCGTTCCGGAATTCCCGAAATCGCCGCCGCCCTCTCCGACAGCAATTGCAGAAGCTGTTTTTTGGAATTCGCCTTCAACGCCGGCATGATCGCCGAGACGCTGATGAGATCACTCAGATCCATGCTTGAAAAATCCCTTGCTCGCCTGCCGCGCCAGTCGTCGCCCCCTC
>JAEKLU010000270.1 GCA_019509685.1 Mesorhizobium sp.
ACAGCGTCGCGGTGCCGAACATGTGCACATGCACGTCGCCCGGCTGCCGGAACGCCGAATATTTGAAGTGATGGTGCTCGAGATTGGCGATGGTGTGCGACATGTTCGCTTCGCCCGACAGGAACGGCTTTTCCCACAGCAAATTGCCGTCGCGCCAGATGCGCGATGCGCCGCGAATGTCGGCCGGCAGCTCGCCGATCAGGATTTCCGGGCCGAACGAGGCGTTGCGCAGCTTGGAGTGGGCGAGGAAAAGGTAGTTCACCCGCTCCGTCACATGGTCGGAAAATTCGTTCGATAGTGTGAAGCCGACACGGAACGGCGCGCCGTCGTCGCCAATGACGTAGATGCCGGCGATCTCTGGCTCCTCGCCGGCGTCCTGCGCGAAGGCCGGTGACATCAGCGGCGCGCCTGGCGCCACGGCCATGGTGCCGTTGCCCTTGTAGAACCATTCCGGCTGGACGCCGACCTGGCCCTTGGCGGGCTTGCCGCCTTCGATCCCCATGCGGAACATCTTCATCGAATCGGTGAGCTGTTCGTCACCACCCTCGCTGAGCTTCTTGTGCATGGAATCGCGCGCCGCAGCCGAGCCGAGATGCGTTAGGCCGGTCCCGGTCAGATGCAGATGCGCGGGGTCCGGATGGTTGATCGGCGACACCAGCCGGCCCTTCTTGTAGGCGGCGTCGAGGTCAAAGGGTTCACCGAAGCCCTTGCGCTCGATCAGCGCCTCCAGGCCGACACCGGTGCGCGCGGCCTCCATCGCCAGCGAATAGACGCTGCGCGCGCCGTTGATGATCCTGGTTTTGCCGCCGCCATTGCGGGCAACGACGCGGATCGTCTCGGCGTCGTCGAGGATCTGGGAGATCAGCATGTTTTCAATCCTCTCTCATCGTGTGGCCGGCTGCCTTGCGGGCAAACCCTGACCGGCGCGGCATGGAGAAATCCACGCCACGGTTGAAATTCGTCGTCCGGATTGCGCCCGCGAACCTGGTGCTGTCGGGACTTATTGGCGCCGCCCGGCAGCTTCGCGATCTGGAACCCGTCTGCCTCCTTAAATCCGCGCCAGGCCTTAGCCGTTACTTTGATGCATGCCGTTGTCCCCAAAACCGCCAGGCACTTTTGGGCGACATGCATCAGGCCTTGTTCTTGTTGTAGACGTCGAAGATGACGGCGCCGAGCAGCACCAGGCCTTTCACCACCTGCTGCCAGTCGACATTGACGCCCATGATCGACATGCCGTTGTTCATCACGCCCATGATGAAGCCGCCGACCACGGCGCCGATCACCTGGCCGACGCCGCCCATGGCCGAGGCGCCGCCGATGAAGACGGCCGCGATGACGTCGAGCTCCGAGCCAAGACCCGCCGCCGGCACGGCCTGGCCGAGACGCGCCGCGATGATCAGGCCGCCAAGCGCCGACAACACGCCCATATTGATGAAGACGAACAGCGTCAGCCGTTCGGTGTTGATGCCCGACAGTTGTGCCGCCTTGGGATTGCCGCCCATGGCGTAGATGCGGCGGCCGATGGTCATGCGTTTGGTGACGAAGACGAACAGCGAGATCAGCACGCCCATGACCAGCAGCACCACCGGCAGGCCCCTGTAGCTGGCGAATTCATAAACCAGGAACAGCGCAAGCGCGCTGGCGACCAGCGTCTTGATGACGAACAGCGGGAAGGGTTCGGCCTCATAGCCATGGCGCTCGCGCTTGCGCCGGGTGCGGAGCCCGAAATAGGCATAGGCCACAACGGCGATCAGGCCGAGCACGATCGTTGTCATATGCAGCGTCAGGCCGCTGCCGATAATGGTCTTACCAGCGGCATTGACCGTCGGCGGGATCAGCGTCAGCGGGCCGATCACATCGGGGATGAAGCCGGAGCTCAGCGCCTTGAAGTCGTCCGGAAGCGGGCCGACCGAGGATCCGCCGCCGAGCAGCGCCTGGCAGATGCCGCGGAAGATCAGCATGCCGGCCAGCGTGACGATGAAGCTCGGTATCCGGTGATAGGCGATCCAGTAGCCCTGCGCCGCGCCGATCAGGCCGCCGATGACAAGGCAGACGATCGAAACCACCAGCGGATTGCTGAGCGGTCCGAGCTGCCAGATGACCATCATGTTTGCCGCCAGCGCGCCGATGAAACCGGCGACCGATCCGACGCTGAGGTCGATATAGCCGGAGACGATGACCAGGAGCATGCCCAGCGCCATCACGATGATGAACGAGTTCTGCTGAACCAGATTGCTGAGGTTGACCGGCTTGAACAGCGTGCCCGACGTGGTGAACTGGAAGAACAGCATGATGATGATCAGCGCGATGATCAGGCCGTATTCGCGCAAATTCGTCGTCAGCGCCGAGACGGCGATGCGCGGGCGCTGTTCCAGTGCGGCGTCGCCTTGCGGGGCGGGGGCGGTTTCGGTGCTCATGCTGCTTTTCCTTCTCCCCGAACGATGGCGCGCATTATTTTTTCCTGGCTTGCGTCCGCCGCCGGCATTTCGCCGACGATGCGCCCTTCGTTCATGACGTAGATGCGGTCGGTGATGCCGAGCAATTCCGGCATTTCCGACGAGATGACCACGATCGCCTTACCTTCGGCGGCAAGCCGCGCGATGATCGTGTAGATTTCATACTTGGCGCCGACATCGATGCCGCGCGTCGGCTCGTCGAGGATCAGCACGTCCGGGTCCGCGAACAGCCATTTCGACAACACCACCTTCTGCTGGTTGCCGCCCGAAAGATTGCCGGTCAACTGGTAGACGCTCGAAGCACGGATATTGGTCTTCTTGCGATAGTCGTTGGCAACGGCGAGCTCGCGCAAATCGTCGATGACGCTGTGGCGCGAGACGCCGCCGAGATTGGCCAGCGTGATGTTGTGCTTGATATGGTCGATGAGGTTGAGACCGTAGGTCTTGCGGTCCTCGGTCACGTAGGCGATGCCATGTTGAACCGCCTTGCTCACCGACGAGACATCGATCGGCTTGCCCTTGAGCAGCACTTCGCCGGTGATGCGGCGGCCATAGGAGCGGCCAAACAGGCTCATGGCGAATTCGGTGCGGCCGGCGCCCATCAGCCCGGCAATGCCGACCACCTCGCCCTTGCGCACGTTGATATCGATGCCCTTGATCACCTGCCGCTCGGCATGAATCGGGTGATAGACCGACCAGTTCTTCACCTCGAACACGACCTCGCCGATCTTCGGCTCGCGCGGCGGATAGCGGTCGTCGAGCGAGCGGCCGACCATCGAGGTGATGATGCGGTCTTCCGAAATGTCCTTTTTGGCCAGCGTCTCGATGGTGCGCCCGTCGCGGATGACCGTCACCTTGTCGGCGACCCGGTTGATCTCGTTGAGCTTGTGCGAGATCAGGATCGAGGTCATGCCCTGGCGCTTGAATTCGAGCAAAAGGTCGAGCAGCGCCTGGCTGTCCTTCTCGCTGAGCGACGCCGTCGGCTCGTCGAGGATCAAAAGCTTGACATCCTTGCTCAGCGCCTTGGCGATCTCCACCAGCTGCTGCTTGCCGACGCCGATATTGGTGATCAGCGTCTTGGGATCCTCGTTGAGGCCCACTTTCTTCAACAGGGCGCTGGTGCGCACCTCATTGGCGTTCCAGTCGATGACGCCATATGTGGCGTGCTCGTTGCCGAGGAAGATGTTTTCGGCGATCGACAGCATCGGCACCAGCGCGAGTTCCTGGTGGATGATGACGATGCCCTTGTGTTCGCTGTCCTGGATGCCCTTGAACTGGCTTTCCTGGCCCTGAAAAATGATCTGGCCGTCATAGGTGCCGGAGGGATAGACGCCCGACAGCACCTTCATCAGCGTCGATTTACCGGCGCCGTTCTCACCGACCACGGCATGGATCTCGCCTTCCTCGACGCTGAGGTTGACGTTCGACAGCGCCTTCACGCCGGGGAACGTCTTGGTGATGTCGCGCATCTCCAAAATCGTCGTCATCAGGGCAAGCTCCTCCCAGAATTTTTTGTTTTTTACGCAATTCCGGACGGATGGTTACGGCGGAGACGCCGAACTTAACCGCAACGCGCTTTTCCCGGAATTGCTCCAGGCCGGCAAAACAATACCGGGGTCGCTTGTGAACGGAAAGGGGTCCTGCGTTGCGCAGGACCCCTGATTTTGTAACCGGGATTACTTCAGGTCTTCGGCCTTGATGTAGCCGGAGTCGACGACCAGCTTCTGGTAGTTCGACTTGTCGACCTCATGCGGCGTCAGCAGGATCGAGGGAACGACCTTGACGTCGTTGTTGTAGGTCTTTTCGTCGAGGCCGTCAGGCTTGCCGCCGGAGAGCACCTTGTCGACCAGTTCGACGGTGGCCTTGGCCAGGTCGCGGGTGTCCTTGAACACGGTCGAGTACTGTTCGCCCGTGATGATCAGCTTGACCGAGGCAGTCTCGGCATCCTGACCGGTCACGATCGGCCATGGCTGTGCGTCCGTGCCGTAACCAACGGCGCGCAGCGAGGCGGTAATGCCGCGCGACAGGCCGTCATAGGGCGACAGAACGCCATCGACGCGGCTGCCGTCCGAGTAGTTGGCCGAGAGCAGATTGTCCATGCGCGCCTGGGCGGTGGCAGCGAGCCAGCGCAGGGTGCCGACCTTGTCCATGCCTGTCTGGCCGGACTTGATCTTGATCGAGCCGTCGTCGATCAGCGGCTGCAGGACGGAGATTGCGCCATTGTAGAAGAAGAAGGCGTTGTTGTCGTCGGGCGAGCCGCCGAACAGTTCGACGTTCCACGGCTTGGTATTCGGAAAGCGCTCCTTGAGGCCCTTGACCAGCGAGTTCGCCTGGATCACGCCGACGCCGAAATTGTCGAAGGTGGTGTAATAATCGACATTCTTGGTCTTCTTGATCAGGCGGTCATAGGCGACGACGACGACGCCTGCGTCAGCCGCCTTCTGCAGCGCGTCCGACAAGGTGGTGCCGTCGATCGAGGCGATGATCAGCGCTTTCGGGCCCTTGGTGATTTCGTTTTCCAGCTGGCTGAGCTGGTTCGGGATGTCGTCCTGCGCATATTGCAGGTCGACCGTATAGCCGAGCGCTTCGAGCTGCGACTTGACGGCGTCGCCGTCATTGATCCAGCGCTGCGAGGTCTTGGTCGGCATCAGCACGCCGACAAGGCCCTTGTCTGCGGCATGCGCCGAATAGGTCATGGCAGCGACGCCAAGGGCCGCTACCGCGGCCAGTGTCTTGATGATTTTCACGTAACTCTCCCTGGTTGATGGACGCGACACCTCGGGGCTTCGCGGGCCGCGCAGTCGAACAGGAGCGCTGGCGCGCCACTGTCAGCCTATCGATCTCCGGTATCCTCCCAATCGGCCCTGAACCGCTGATTTCAATCGATACGATTTTTCTCGTCGTCGACTGGCACGGCTCAGGACCGGCGGAGGTTGTGTCCCTTTGACATAACTGTCAAATGCGATCTTTGCTGGTTGCTATACCGAAACTGTTATAGCTTGCGGAAATTGACAAACTGACGGAGCGGGTTCGAAATCATGGCGGCATTGCGCGATCCTGAAGGAATTTCAGGCAGTTACGAAAAACTGCCGGGCAACAGTGAAACGCTCCTGCGCAGCGGCTTGAGCCTTCGCCACATGCGCATGATCGCGGCACTTGACGATCACGGGCGGGTGAGTGCCGCCGCGCAGGTCATGAACATCTCGCAGCCGGCCGCCTCGCGCATGATCGCGGAGATGGAAGCGGTGCTCGACGTGAAGTTGTGCGAGCGGCTGGCGCGCGGCGTCACATTGACCCCTTATGGCCAGGCGCTCGCCAGGCGCGCGCGTTCCATCCTGCTCGAGATGCGCGAGGCCGATCGCGAGATTTCCGAACTCAAATCCGGCAAGGGCGGCTCGGTGTTCCTCGGCGCGGTGACGGCGCCGGCGATCGAGCTGGCGGTGCCGGCGATCCGCGAGATCCGCCGCATCTATCCACGCATCGAGATCACCATGCAGGTCGAGACCTCGAATGTGCTGGCCCGCGAATTGATCGCGTCGCGGCACGATTTCATCATCGCCCGCATCCCGGACGACCTCAATCCGCGCCTGTTTGAATCGCGCGTCATCGGCGTCGAGAAGGCCTGCCTCATCGTGCGCCGCGGCCATCCCCTGACAAAAGGCGACGGGGTACGGCTGGAAGATACCGCCGCCTACGACTGGGTCTTCCAGTCCGGCGGCTCGCCGCTGCGCCAGGCCATGGAAAGCAACTTCTTGAACCGCAACATCCCGCTGCCGGACCGTATCCTCAACACCTCGTCGCTGCTCTTGACCCTGGTGATGGTGGCACAGTCGGACGCCATCGCGCCGGTATCGATCCAGGTGGCGAAGTTCATCCAGGGTCCCGACGGGTTGGCCGGCGCGATCGATGTGGTGCAGACCGAGTTCGACATCGAGGTCCGACCTTACAGTCTGATAACGATCAAGAATCGCGTGCTCTCGCCCGCCGCCAAGATGCTGCACGATTTCATCTTGCGCGAGGTGGGGTAGTGGAACGACAATAGCCCTCATACGTTCAAACCGATCGGCAGCTCGCTGGAGCCTGTTGCGGGCGAGGGAAGATCTGCCGATGCTAAACAGCTCGGAGGTTTTGATGGAACGTCGGTTATTTCTGACTGGAATGCTGGGCGTTGCGGGGGCAGCCGCACTTGCAAGCTTGGCCGGACCTAGCAAGGCCATTGCCGGAATTCCCGCCGGCAACGGAATTCTCGACGAGCTCGACAAGCCGGACAATGCAGTCTTCGAAGACGGCGATCAGCCCGAAGTCGAGCTGGTCTCGCATCACCGCCACCATGGTCATTGGCGCTGGCGCCGCCGGCGTGGCCGTCGTCACGGCTGGAGGCGCGTGTGCCGCCGCGTCTGGCGTCATGGCCGCTGGCACCGCCGCTGCTGGCGCGAACGGTTCTGGATCTGGCTGTAAGCTAAGCGCCGTTTAAAAATTGAGACAAAGGATTGGGTCCTGCACGGCTGTGCAGGACCCAATCTGTTTCTGGACGACCTAGCACATGTGCTTGTTCTTCGGCCTGGGCGAATTGAGGAAGCTGGAGCGGGTAGCGGGAATCGAACCCGCGCGTTCAGCTTGGGAAGCTGACAGGCTACCATTACATCATACCCGCGCGAGCCCTCGTTACCATGAGGGCGCTGGCTCAAGCAATCGCCAAAGCAGACCTATGCACCTTGCGGGAACAGGCGATCATCATCGCGCGACCGGCAGCTCCATGCGCACATGCGCGCCCCGCCATGAGCCATCCAAAATCCTGACAGTGCCGCCATGCAGTTCGGCGATCTGCCGGGCAAGGTTGAGGCCGAGGCCGGCGCCGCGCGATTGCGGCTGCAGGCGGTAGAAGGGCTGGAAGACGTTCTCGCGCTCCGGCGGCGGAATGCCGGGGCCTTCGTCGCGCACCTCGAGGCCACCGCTGTCGTCGACGGCGACCGTGATCGTGCCGGCGCCGCCGCCGTGATCGATGGCGTTGCGCACCAGGTTCGCCAGCGCCCGTTCGATCTGCGAGCCGTTCGCCAGGATTTCGACCTTGCCCCGCGGCGGCTCGAAGGCGAGGTCGTAGCCGGCCTCGATCGCCAGCGGCGCGAAGTCGGCGGTCACCCGGCGGCCAAGCTCGTTCAGGTCGACGCTGAGCCGCTCGTCGCCCGGCCGCTCGAGCATCTGATGGTCGAGCAATTGCTGAGCAAGATGCGACAGGCGCTCGATGTCCAACAGCAGGCGTTCGCTTTCCGGCTCTTTCGTCAGCAGTTCCGCCCGGGTGCGCAGGATGGCGATCGGCGTGCGCAATTCATGCGCGGCGTCGGTCAGGAAGCGGTTGTGCTGGTCGTAGCCATGGGCGAGGCGCGTCAGTGTCTGGTTGAAGGCCTGCACCAGCGGCGCGATCTCCTGCGGCACGCGCTGGACCGGCAGCTGCATGCCGCGCGTGTTGATGTCGATGCGCGCGGCCTGGTCGGCCGTCTCGACCAGCCCGGCGAAGGACCTGCGCACCACCGCCGGCGTCGTCACCAGCGTGGCGAGCCCCATGACCAGGACGATCGGCAGCACCAGCGTCAGGACGATCAGCGAAAGCGCCGGCAGCGCGCGCTGCCAGTTGCGGCTGCCGTCCGGATTGCGGGCGACATCGACGGTTGCCGAGATACTGAGTTCCAGCCCGTCGGTCTGTTCGCGCGACGAGCGGGTCGAGGTGATGATCTGGACCGGGCCGGCCTCGGTCGTGGTGTTTTCGACAAACGCTTCCGGCCGCATGTCGTCGCGTTTGAGGTCGAGAGTCGCGCTATCGACCGCATCGAGCAACGCACCGGGCGTGCCACTATAGACTTCCGGCACCGTGCCTGCGCGCACACTCTGACCTGTTTTGTCGCGGACGATGTACCAGACATGCGGGAAGCTTTCGCGGAACTCGTGCAATTCCTGCGTTTCGCGCACCACCAGCCTGCCGTCCGGGTCGCGGTCGACGGCGCCTTTCAGCGCGGCAACGGCGGCCTCGTTGTCGACCAGCAGCGTCGGGTTGGCGATCCAGAGTGCCGCGGCGCAGAGCGCGATGAATATGGCAAGCATGGCCGCCTGCAAAAACACCAGCCGCCGCACCAGCACCCATTGCAGCGAACGCGGCCGCCACCGCCTCATGGCAGGGCTCTGAGCAGGTAGCCGATGTTGCGGATGGCGCGGATCTCGATGCCGGTGCCAGCCTCTTCCAGCTTGCGGCGCAGTCTCGAAATATGCGCATCGAGCGCGTTGGAGCCGATCTCGTCGTCCAGCGCGTAGACGGCGTCTTCGAGCGTCCGGCGCATGACGGCGCGGCCGGGACGGCGGATCAGCGTTTCCAGCACCAGCCGTTCGCGCCGCGGCAAGTCGAGCGCCTTGTCGTCCACCAAAGCCTCGCGCTCGCGGAAGTCATAGACAAGGCGGCCGACCTCGCTGCGGTCGGCGCGCAAGGTGAACTGGCGCCGGTGGAGCGCGAGCAGCCGCGCCACCAGCTCCTCGGTGGCGAAGGGTTTGACCATATAGTCGTCGGCGCCGGCATTCAGCCCGGTGACACGGTCATTGAGCCCGGCCAACGCCGTCAGCGCAATCACCGGCGTGTCGATATCCATGGCGCGCAGGCGCGGGAGGAGGTCGAGTCCTTCGCCGTCGGGCAGGCGGCGATCGAGCACGATCGCATCATGGCTGCCAAGCCTGGCCATGATCTCGGCGTCGGCCAGCGTCGCGGTCCGGTCCACGACAAAATCCTGCCGCTCCAGCGCGGTCTTGAGCACCGACGCCATTTCCGGCTCGTCCTCGATCAGCAGGATGCGCATTCCAGGTCTCCGTCGGCACGGCGGTGGCGCCGCGCGGTCAGGTCGCGGTAGAGCCCCGACCGGCGCTGTGCAAGAGCCAGCCGGCCATTGCGATTGCCTTACTCGCATTCCAGTTTCGGCTTGCGGAAATTGGTGATGAACCAGCGGCCGCCCGAGGACCGGGCGTAGAAGGTGTAGAAACACTCTTGCCGTTCGACATAGCCGGGCGTTTCGGTCACCTCATATTCGGTGCCGTGCTTGGTGCGGCGCGCCTCGCCGCTCGAGCTTCCCGAGACCACATTGGTGGAGACCTTGCGCCACTGATAGGCGCGCTCGCCCTGGCTGAGCTCGACCACGGTGGTCGGCGGCCCGTAGTCGAGCACGACGGATTCGACCGGTTGTCCGACATAGTTCTTCATGATGTCGGAGGCGCAGGCGGACAGGCCGATGACCGCTATCGCCAAAGCAATTCCAGGAAAAGTGCGTAGCGGTTTTCCGTCCGGAATTGCGTAACAGCAGGCTTTCAGGGCCGGGTTCCGGCCCTTCGTTGACATGAGCATGATCTGATTCCCCGGGGATGTGCCTCGGCCAGCTAGGCCACGAAAATTGCCTCGACATTACGCGAGCCGGCATGGAGAGGTGGAGAAAGGCAGTTTCCCGCGGTGGAGATCGGCGGGGTCGGGCCGCCGCGGGAAACTGCTCTCCGACGACCAGGATTTTTCCTGATGCATTGTCGTTATCCCAGAACCGCTGCGCACTTCTGGGTGGCATGCATCAGGTAAGTTGGAGCATGATCTTCTCCGAAAACCGGTTCCCACTTTTCGGGATCATGCTCTAGAACCGGTAGTTGAGACCGGCCTTCAGTTCCTGGCTGCCTATACCGGTCTTCGCTTTGCCGAAGGCCGATCTCGTCTCCACGTTAGGCGTGCGGATATAGTCGTATTCGATCTTGGCCGAGAGACCGCCGGCGAAAGCCTGCTCGACGCCGCCGCCGACCAGATAGCCAAGCTTGCGGCTGTCGGTGTCGCGCACGCCGGAACCCTTGTCGAACGTGGTCATGGCAACGCCAGCGGTGCCGAAGACCAGCGTCTGGTCGAAAGCGAGGCCCGCCTTGGCCTTGGCGGCGGCGCGCCACTTCTCCTTGATCTTGCCGCCTTGGACATTGTGCTCGGCGCCGCCGAGATAGGAGCCTTCGAGCTCGGCGCCGAACACGGCCGGGCCGGTCTGGAAGTAGTAGCCGGCCTGCGCGCCGCCGCTCCAGCCGTTCCTGCCGGCAAACGGATTGGGCATCTTGGTGAAGGCCGTTCCACCGTGAACGCCGACATAGGCGCCGCTCCACTGGAAAGCCGGCGGATCGTTGTAGGCGGGCGCGAGGTCCGCGGCCATCGCCGCGCCGTTGAGAAAGGCAAAGGCCACGGCCAGGGCAATCTTGGTTCCTGAAAACACGCTCAATACTCCAAACACACAAGGCGCAGGGCTGGACCATGCGCGGATTGACCCATGGAGCCGGCCCTGGAATGGCCGCTCCGGTTCGATCGCCTTTCACGGCAAAGGAATTGCGTGCCGAAAGGCGGCTGCCTTGCGGTCCGAACTTCCGTTGCGACACTGCTCGAAAGACCAGCCCTATCTGTCAGGCGAAAATTGCAGGCACATTGCGCGCGGCAAGAAAATGAGGATTTTTCTATTTATTTTCAGCAGTTTGTAACTTTTCTGTTTACCCAAAATTAAGCCGATCGAGGGCCGGCCTCACTCACGCGTTTCTCCTCGAAACCGACGCTTTGTTCCCGACGGCATGATCAGCATTGCTGCAATCGCCTGAGATGGATTACAAAATGCCGGGCTTAAGGGCGCGGCGAAGCATACTGTATGCCAAGGCATGGGCGCCCGGCAGCAGTCGCCGCATTGGGGTACTGCTTTGCGGATTGTCTACTTCTATTCCGATACGCATCCTTACGAAAAAGCGATCTATCCGGGCGTCGGCCCGGCTTTCGCAAGGCCGCTCGGCTGGGAAACCAGGCCGATCAGCGGCCTCGATGACGGCAATTTCGACGCCGGCGTCGTCGACAACCGCTTGGAGGATGGAGATTTAACCCGCCTCAAGCGCTATCTCGCCCTTCCCGCGGAGGGCCGGTCGGCGATCTTCTTTCGGGTCAGCGACCCCGACATGCCGGACTCGACCAACCCCAACACGAGGTTCATCTTCGACTGCGCAGATATTGGCGGCGTCCATTACGCCACGACCTACGATCCGGAAGGCGCGTTCCTGGCATTCACCCGGCGGCTCAAGGCATCCCGCATCATCCGCCTTCCATATGCTTACGATTCTTCGCGAGAGGTCGACTTCCCCTTGTCAGGCCGCAGCCGCCGGCTCTTCCTGTCGGGCAGCAATTCCAGTACCCTCTATCCGACCCGCTACGGCTTGCGCCGCAAGCGGCGCTGGTCGCCGTTGCTGAGATACCTTGTCTATGATCTGAAGCATCCCGGCTATCCCGAGCACGGCAAGGCGCCAGGGCACGACATCACTCATGACCGTTTTGTCGCCCTTGCGGCGCGCTTCACGCATTTCTTCCTGTGCGGCGCCCGTTTCAATGTCGAGCTGATGAAGTATGTCGAGTGTGCTTATGCCGGCTCCGTGCCCGTCGGCGTGCCGGCGAATTCGCTCAGCATGGCTGCAAAGAAATGCTTTCGCCCTTACACGGCGCGCACATTCGACCTGATTGGCGATCTTCGCCAGCCGATCGGCAAGCTTGCGGAACGGGCCGCGGCCTATCGCACTGCCATGCGCGAATTACGGTCTCCCGCCAAGGTGATCGACGATTTCATCGCGCAGGCCAATTCAGCGGGCATCGGCGGGGGGCCAGCCGCATGACGTCCATGGAGCCTGTCGTCAACGCGCTTTGGATCGGTGATGCGCTTGACGACACCAACGCCGCCTGCCTGCGCTCCTTTGCGCTGGCGGGTCACCGTGTGCTCCTTCACTGCTACGGCGCTCCGCGCAATGTACCGTCGGATGTTGAGGTCTTCGACGCATCGGCGCTGATGCCGAAGGATCGGATCGTCTATTACAAGGAGAACGGCAGCCCTTCCCTGTTCGCCAACCTCTATCGACTGAAGATACTGGAGGCGGGCCTGGGCGTTTATGTCGATTGCGATGTCTTCTGCCTGAAGCCGATTCCGCAAGCAGACTACATTTTCGGATACCAGACCGACACGGTGCTCAACAATGCGGTGCTGAAGCTGCCCGCCGACAGCAGTGTGCTGCGCGAGGCGCTGGCGATGACCGAGGATCCTTTTTACATCGCTCCCTGGCTCGGCGAGAAGAAGCTGCGACGGTACCGGTTGCGCAAGGCGATCGGCCTGCCGGTCCATATTTCGCACTATGCCTGGGGCAAGCTCGGGCCGGAGGCCATTACTTACTTCGCCGGCAAGGCCAACGTCATGCATCATGCGGCACCGATCGATGTCTTCTATCCCGTCCATCATGAGCAAGTCTCGATGTTGCTCGATCCCGGCCTGTCACTGGACGATATCGTGACGCCTCGCACGCTCTGCATCCATCTGTTCGACAAGATGCTGAAGCAGCAGATGAAAGGTCGCGCGATCCCGGTCGGGTCTCCGCTTGGCCAGATGCTGGACCGCTGCGGATTGCCGGTCAGGTCCTGAACCACCGGCGCCTCGACGGACGCGGGTTGCAGCGGCGCTTGATGCTGGGCAGTTGAGCGCATATTTCTGGGCCTGCGCCCGAATCGGGCCGCTTGCACGGGAGAATGGACTTGTCCGCACTGACGCGTTTTCTCGGCGACTCGCCGCTCAGGGTGTTCCTGAAGCTGCTGGTGGTCTCCTTCCTTGTCGGCCTCGTCATGCATGCCTTCGGCTGGACGCCGATGGATATCTTCGATGGCATCCGCCAGTTCTTCATCGACCTGTGGAATCTCGGCTTCCACGCCGTCGACCGTTTCCTGGGCTATATCCTGCTCGGTGCGGCGATCGTGGTGCCGGTGTTCGTCCTGCTCCGGGTCGCCAGCTACAGGAAGTAGTAGGCAGCAGGCAGCAGGCAGCAGGCAGCAGGCAGCAGGCAGCAGGCAGCAGGCAGCAGGCAGTAGGCAGTAGGCAGTAGGCAGTAGGCAGTAGGCAGTAGGCAGTAGGCAGTAGGCAGTAGGCAGTAGGCAGTAGGCAGTAGGCAGTAGGGGCT
>JAEKLU010000271.1 GCA_019509685.1 Mesorhizobium sp.
CGTCCGGTTGACGCGCTGCACGATGTAGGTCCAGGGCAAGTCGCGGTAGGGCGTAGGCAATTGCAGCGGCGCCAGTTTCAACACGCCTTCGAAGTCGCGCCGGCCGACAAAGGCGGGCATCAGCCGCGCGCTGAGCCACAGATGAGCGCGAAACAGCGCGCGCAGAAACGGTCCGTCAGCCATTATGCGCCCGGGTCGGCGAGGATGCCTTCCGCCACCAGCTCGGCGGCAAGTGCGGTCATGTCCTGGTCGAGCGTAGCCTTGTCGATTTCGAATTCATTCGACAGCAGGCCGACGATCTGGTCGAGGCTGCGCGCGCCGTCGACCTTGTCGAGAAAGGCTTCCGTCGTGTCGTTGCACGTATAGAGCTGTCCGCTACGGGCCAGAAGCACCACGGCGCCATCGCCGACATGCTGCACCGAAGCGTCGTCCGCCATGCGCAGCACCGTTTCCGAAACTATTTCAGCCATACGCCCGCTCCATTAGCCGCAGATCAATTAGCGCGGCACCGTGGCGCCGTCCATAACCCGGCGCAATAACGAAGACACAGGCCCCGGCAGACCCGACGTCTTCAGCCTTTCGGGCCGATCGGCCCACTTGGACCGGCAACGACGCTCGATAGCCGCTCTCGCTTGGCCAATATCGGCTTTTGGTAAGTTTTCTTCATCGAACCCCCGGGTAAACGATCCACATCAGGAGGATGACGGCTGGTCGTGCCGGCTGTCAAGGCGACGGACTTTCCTTCGACTTGCCATCCTTCCCTTAAGTAAGCTATGAGTCCGCCGGGCTTTGGGGAGTTGATCGTTCATGCGTTACAATTGGGAACGGGCTCCGACGGCGTTCGAGCGCCATCGGAAGGCACTGGCCGCCGCTATTCTGATTGCCGGCGGCGTGGGGCTGATGCTGGCGGCATTGCCGCTTTAAGCTGCAATATCAGATGGCCTGATGGCATTCGACCGGAAATGACGTCCGGCGTTTGCCGGTGGCGTGAACGGCAAAACCGGCTTAAGGCTGCTCTCAGGCAACGAAATGTTCCTGGGAGGAATGAATGGCCTCACGCTACCATGAAGTCTATGCGGGCTGGAAACGCGACCCCGTAGGATTCTGGGCCGAGGCGGCAAAGGCAATCGACTGGTATTCGCCGGCCGAAACCATCTTCGATCCGGATGCCGGGGTCTATGGCCGCTGGTTCGTCGGCGCCACCTGCAACACCTGCTACAATGCGCTTGACCGCCATGTGGCGGGCGGGCGTGCCGACCAGTTGGCGCTGATCCATGACAGCGCCATCACCGGCACGGTCAAAAAATTCACCTATGCCGAACTTAAACGCGAGGTGATTGCGCTGGCCTCGGTGCTGAGGCACCGCGGCATCGGCAAGGGCGACCGCGTCATCATCTACATGCCGATGGTTGCGGAAGCGGCGATCGCCATGCTCGCCTGCGCGAGGCTAGGCGCCGTGCATTCGGTGGTGTTCGGCGGCTTTGCCTCGCACGAGCTCGCCACGCGCATCGACGACGCCAAGCCGAAGCTGATCATCACCGCCTCCTGCGGCCTGGAGCCCGGGCGGGTCGTCGCCTACAAGCCGCTGCTCGACAAGGCGATCGATATCTCGAAGCACAAGCCCGACGCCTGTCTCATCCTGCAGCGCGAGCAGTTGCGCTGCGAGATGAAGGACAATTACGATTTCGACTATGCCGATGCGGTGGCCCGCGAGCGCGCCGCCGGCGCCAATGTCGACTGCGTGCCGGTGCTCGCCACCGATCCGCTCTACATCATCTACACCTCCGGCACGACCGGCCAGCCGAAAGGCATCGTGCGCGACAATGGCGGCCATATGGTCGCGCTGAAATGGACGATGGACAACGAGTTCGGCGTCAAGCCCGGCGAAGTGTTCTGGGCAGCGTCCGATGTCGGCTGGGTGGTCGGCCATTCCTACATCGTCTACGGCCCGCTGCTGCATGGCGCGACCAGCGTGCTGTTCGAAGGCAAGCCGATCGGCACGCCGGATGCCGGCACCTATTGGCGGGTGATTGAGCAGCATGGCGTGGTGGCGCTGTTCACCGCGCCGACCGCCTTCCGGGCCATCAAGGGACAGGATCCCAAGGGTGAATTTCTGCCGAAATACGATTTGTCGAAGTTCCGCACGCTGTTCCTCGCCGGCGAGCGCGCCGATCCCGAAACCATCAAATGGGCGGAGCAGAAGCTTGAGCGTCCGGTCGTCGACCATTGGTGGCAGACCGAGACCGGCTCGCCGATGACCATCAATCCGGCCGGGCTCGGCCTGCTGCCGGTGAAGTACGGCTCGCCCGGCGTGCCGATGCCGGGCTACGACATCCGCATCCTCGACGATGCCGGCCATGAGGTGACGCGCGGCACGCTGGGCAACGTCGTGGTGAAGCTGCCGCTGCCGGCGGGCTGCCTGCCGACGCTTTGGAACGCCGATGCCCGTTTCCGCCAAGCTTATCTCGAGGAGTTCCCCGGTTTCTACAAGACCGCTGACGCCGGCCTGTTGGACGAGGATGGCTACCTCTATGTCATGGCCCGCACCGACGACATCATCAATGTCGCCGGCCACCGGCTCTCGACGGGCGCCATGGAAGAGGTGTTGGCCGCGCATCCCGATGTCGCCGAATGCGCCGTCATCGGCATTGCCGACGCGATGAAAGGCCAGATTCCGCTCGGCTTCGTCGTGCTCAATGCGGGCGTGTCGCGCGATACCGGCACCATCGAAAGCGAGGTCGTCGGACTGGTGCGTGAGCGCATCGGGCCGGTCGCCGCCTTCAAGACGGTGGTGACGATCAAGCGGCTGCCCAAGACGCGCTCCGGCAAGATCCTGCGCGGCACGATGCAGAAGATCGCCGACAAGGAAGACTGGGCGATGCCGGCGACCATCGACGATCCCGCGATCCTCGACGAGATCACCGCCGTGCTGAAGGGGCGTGGCATCGGGGTGTAGGTTGGCGCGGCCTCGCGTCTCGAATTCATCCCGCAGCGCAATCGTCTGTTGTGCAATGCAGCAATAGCTCTTAAACTTCGCGCGGGGGGCCATTCCGAAGGCACGGCATGGCTCAGCACAAGACCACATTCGGCGGTGTCGACATATTGCGTTTCCTGGCTGCCGTCATGGTGATGTTCTATCACTATGGCTTCTGGGTCTGGGCGTACCCCGACGGCATTTCGGCGCGCGCCACCGGCGGCATCCCGCCGCATCCCGAAATGGGTTTTGTCGGCTCCGGCTGGGTCGGCGTGCAGGTGTTCTTCGTCATCAGCGGGTTCGTCATCGCCTTCAGCGCCGAGAACTCGACGCCGCTCAAATTCTTCGAGGCGCGCTTCAGACGGCTGGTGCCGGCGGTCTGGGTCTGCGCGCCGATTTCGGCGATCGTGCTGCTCACGGTCGGCCTGTCCTGGCCGACGGACGCGGTGATCCGGCTTGTCCGCACAGGCCTGTTCGTTCCTTTCGATCCTTGGGTGGACAGCGTCTATTGGACGCTCGGCATCGAGATCGCCTTCTACGCCATCGTCTGGGTCCTGCTGCGACTCGGCCGGTTCGATCTGATGGAAACCGCCGCCATCGTCATCGGCCTCGTCAGCACATTGTTCTGGTGCGCCTATTTCGCCTTCGGCCTGACCGATCTCGCCGAGACACGCTGGCTGCAGCTGACGCTGGTTCATCACGGCGCGTTCTTTGCCGTCGGCGTGCTGATCTGGCTGATGCGCTTCAAGGCACTGACCATGCCGCGCCTCGCCTTCTGCGGAGTGTTTCTCATCGGCGGCGCGCTGCAGATCGCTAGTTCGGTCGATGTGCACAGCGTCAAAGTCGGGTTGGCGACGCCCTATGCGCCGCCGATCATCGTCTTCCTGGTCGCTATCGCGCTGATGGCGTGGTCGCTGCGCCTCGATTTCTCCTGGAGCGGCTGGCGTCGCATCGGACTGATGACCTATCCGCTCTACCTCATCCACGACGTCGTCGGCGCGGGGATGCTGGGGGCGCTGCTGCGTGCCGGCCTGCCCTATCTTGCCGCGATCCCGATTGTCGGCGCCGCGATGGTCGCGGCGAGCTGGCTGATCGCGGCCGAGGCCGAACCGCGCATCCGGCTTTTGCTCGACCACACGCTGTTCCGCTACCGGCTGAAGGCCGCCTGAGCGTCCGCCCGCCAGGCAATCGTCGCGCCGTCAGGGGCGGCGCGTTGTCGCGGTGTGGAATTGTTTGCACTCCACATGATATCGAGGCGCAGTCCCAATGCGAGCACCCGAGCCTCAATCCGTGAGCCTGTTCCAGCGATCGAGACGACCCCGCGCCGCGCCGCGTGAACGGCTGGTCATGGATATGCGCGACACCGTGGTCTACGCGATCGGCGACGTGCATGGCTGCCACGACGAGCTGCGCGCGCTGGAGCAAAAGATCGTGCTGGACGCGCAGCAGTTCCGCGGCCGCAAGATCATCATCATGCTCGGCGACTATGTCGACCGCGGACCGAACTCGCGGCGCGTGGTCGAGCACCTGATGGCGCCGGCGCCAAAAGGCTTCCTGCGCGTCTGTCTTGCGGGAAACCACGAAGTGGCGCTGCTCAACTATCTCGACGGCTATCTGTCGCGCGAACCCTGGCTCGGCTATGGCGGGCGCGAGACGCTGTTCTCCTACGGCGTCGACCCCGATCGCCTGGCCAGCCTCTATGCTTCAGGCGAAATCGACGCGCGTATCCGCGAAGCCATTCCGGCCAGCCATATCGACTTCCTGCGCACGCTTCCGGTCATGGTCTGCTCGGAGCAATTCGTCTTCGTGCATGCCGGCATCAGGCCCGGCATCGCCCTCGAAGAGCAGGACGAGGATGACTTGCTCAACATCCGCGAGGCGTTTTTCCAAGCGGCGCACCGTCTCGACCGCTGGGTGGTGCATGGACACACGATCGTCGATGCCCCGCTGCGTGACGGACGCCGCATCGACATCGATACCGGCGCCTTCCGGACGGGACGGCTGACCGCGCTCAGGATCGTCGGCAAATACGGCCGGCTGCTGTCGTCACGGGACTAGATGTTTAGTCCCGGCATTTGCTGGAGCGGTTCGCCGTTTCCGTGAACGGTGAAACGCTCCAGGGAGGCGCGCCGTTCAAGCTGCCTGCTTGGCGCGCGCTTCCGACTTTTCCAGATAGTAGGTCGAGTAGCGGTCGAAGAACCTTTCCGAGCCACCGAGCGAGCCGTATTTCGCCAGTTTCTTCAGGTCGACCTTGTTGAGCACCGCGCCAACGACCTTGTTGGCGATATAGGGCTCCGCTTCCAGCATCGAGCGCACCATGGCGCGCGGCGTGCGGCCCCATTCGGTGACCATCACGAAGCCGTCGACCAGCGGCGCAAAGGCCTTGGCATCGACAACCGGACCGAGCGGCGGCAGATCGACGATGATGTACTCGAACGTCTCCTTGGCGTTCTCGATGAAGCGCCGCATGCCAGCGGAGCCCAAAAGCTCGCTGGTGTGCGAAAACTGGCCACGCAACACGGCGGGAATGATGGCGAGCTTGGTCTGGCGGTCGACCTTGCCGACCGACTGCCAGGTCTGGCCGTTGACCACGGCTTCCATCAACCCTTGCTCGGCTTCCATGCCGAGGCTGCGGCTCAAGCCGGGATTGCGCAGATCGGCGTCGATCAGAAGCGTCTTGGCGCCGTTGGCGGCAAGCAAACCGGCAAGGTTGGCCGCAACCGTCGACTTGCCTTCGCCGGGCAGCACCGAGATGACGCCGATCACCCGGCTGGCGCGATCCTCCATCACGACATCGAAAGCAATCTTGGCGTTGCGCAGCGTCTCGGAGAACATCGAGGCCGGCGCGTCGATGCTGACGCGCATGCGCGCCCGCTTCTCAGCCGCCGAGAGGCTGGCGACCTTGCCATCGGCGGGCAGGTCGTCGGGCTTGCTCTCCTTGGCCCTGCCGCCGCCGATGGTTGGCAGGTAGCCGAGGAATTTCAGGCCGACGCGATCGCGAATGTCCTCGCCCGTCCTGAAGAAACGCTCGTTGAACTCGTTGAGCCCGCCGAAGCCGGCGCCAAGCATCAGGCCAAGCACCAGCGACAGCGCGACCACGCGCAAGGTGCGGGGGCTGGAAGCCGAGAGCGGCATTGTCGCATCCGAAATGATGCGGACCTTGCCGACAGGGAAGGACTGCTGCTGCGAGGCTTCCTCATAGCGGCTGAGGAAGGTCTGGTAGAGGGTCGTCAGCGCCTGCGACTGCTGGTCGAGTTCCTTCAGCTTGACCTGCGACTGGTTGTCGATCGAGCTCTTGCCGGCGGCGGTGCTGATCTTCTCGCGCATCGCGGTTTCGCGCGCCTGCGCCACCTCATAGTCGTTGCGGTAGCTTTCGGTAAGCTGCTTCAACTGGCCGAAAATCTGCGCCGAGACGTCCGACTTTTCCTTGGCCAAGGCAATCGCCTGCGGATGATCCTTGCCGAAATTCGTCTCGACATCCTGCAACCGCTTGGCGATGGCCAGGTAGCGCGTCTTCAGCGCGATGATGACCGAGCTGCTCGGCTGGTCGGCGCCGATGGCCGAATCGTTGAAGGCGCTCTCCGAGCCGCTGTCGACGATCGCCTTGTATTGGTGATAGCGGGCGCTGGCACGCGCCGTGTCGGCCTGCGCCACGATCAGCTGGGCGTTGAGGTCGGAAAGCTGCTTGTCGCTCATCAGCTGACCGTCGCTGTTGGCGGACAGCCCGTGCTCGGCCCTGAACTTCTCCACCGCGAGCGCGGCCTCCTGCGAGCTTTGGCGAAGCTCCGACAGCCTGCCCTGCAGCCAGACGGCCGCCCGCTCGGTGGCGTCGAAGCTGGCGTTGAGCTGGTCGGCGAGATAGGCGTCGGCATAGGCCTTGGTGATGGCCGTGGCCAGAGCGGGATCAGCCGCCTGGTAGCCGATGGAAATCACGTAGCTGCGGCCGTTGCGCTGCGCCAGCACCTCGCTTTGCAGCTTCAGCACGGCGTAGTCGTGCGTCGCCGTTTTGATCATCGCCTCGCGCGTCGCTTCGTCGACATTTTCCATGCCGGGGATCTGGTCGGCCGAGCTGCTGCGGAAATAGCCGACTGCGCCGCGCAGGAAGCCGATGCCCTTGACCAGCGCCGACTGCGGCGGATTCATGAAGGCCGGGTTCTGGTCGAGCTTGAGCTTGTCGACCACCACCGAGGCCAGCCGCGCCGAGGTCAGGATTTCGATCTGGCTGAGCATCGAAGAGTCGGTCTGCATGGTGGCCGAGGCCGCCGAAATGTCGTCGACCACCTTGTTCAGGCCCTCGTCGATCAGGACGCTGGAAACAGCCGTGTATTGCTTGGGCGTGGTCTGCAGGTAGATCACGCCCAGGAACACTCCGATCAAGGCGCAAACCGCCACGACCTTGGCCTGTCTGGCGGCCATGCCAAGCAGGCGCTCGACGTCGATGAAGTCTTCACCCTTTTCCTGATCGGCGTTGGGCAACGGCATCCTCTTGTCGAGAGGGAAGTTGGCATAGTTCATCTTCGGTCCAATTCCAGGTTGCAGGCGCTATCGGCCTTGGTAGATCGGCGTCATGACCAGAAAAGACCGCGCGACATTAAAGCCAGGAGCGCGCTGGGCCCGGAGGCCCGAGCGCGCCGGCATGGCTGCCGCGCCATCGCAATTTCGCATATGCACCCAAAACATGGGCATTATGCGGCTACTTCCCGGCGCTCATGCGACCGCACGAATTGCTGCAGCATTTCGAGCACTGGTCCCTTCATGTCGTCGCGCGCCAAAGCGAAGGCGATAGTTGCCTCGATGAAGCCTTCCTTGGAGCCGCAGTCGAACATGCGGCCGTCGAAAGGCTGGGCGTAGAAAGGCTGGCTCTGCGCCAGGCGCACCATGGCGTCGGTGAGCTGAATCTCGTTGCCGGCGCCGCGCTGCTGGTTGCCGAGCAGGGCGAAGATTTCAGGCTGCAGCACATAGCGGCCGTTGATGTAGAAGTTCGACGGGGCATTGGCCGGCGCGGGCTTTTCGACCATCGATGTCACCTCGAAACCCGAGCCCACTTCGGCACCGCGACCGACGATGCCGTATTTGCTGGTCTCGGACGGATCGCAGCGCTCGACGGCGATGACATTGCCGCCGGTGCGTTGATAGAGATCGACCGTCTCGGCAAGGCAGCCGCGCCCGCCAAACGACACCATGTCGGGTAAGAGCAGCGCGAAAGGCTCGTTGCCGATCACGTCGCGGGCGCACCAGACGGCATGACCGAGACCCTGCGGCGACTGCTGGCGGATGAAGCTGGTGGCGCCGGCCACCGGCAGCAGGCTTTCCAGCGACTCAAGCTGCGCCTTCTTGCCGGTCTGTTCCAGCGTGCCGATCAGTTCAGGATGCAGGTCGAAATAGTCCTCGATGACCGCCTTGTTGCGGCCGGTGACGAAGACGATGTGCTCGATGCCGGCCTCGAACGCCTCGTCGACGGCGTATTGCACGACGGGCTTGTCGACAACGGGAAGCATTTCCTTCGGCATCGACTTGGTCGCCGGCAGAAACCGCGTTCCGAGCCCCGCCACCGGGATGACTGCCTTCCTGACTTTCTGCATCTGCTATTCCTTCTGAGAGAAAAGATTTCTACCTATCGCCGGCTAATTCATGGTCGGAGCATGATCTTTCCCGAAAACCGGTTCCCACTTTTTGGGATCATGCTCTACAAAACTGCCCGCATGCTTCATCTCCCCACCCCCACGGCAAATCGAGCCGTAACCCTTCGCAACCGGGCCGCGATCGGCATTCCCATATGCCTGACCGCAGCCGGATCCCTGAGTGCCGCGCCGATCGCCTTGAGCGGCGCGCGCGCCTTGATGTGCTGAACCAATGACAGGAACGACGCCGCCTTGCGCAGGCTGCGGCCGCGCAAGACAAAGGCGGCCTTGGCCCTGTCGTCCATGCTATGCGCCGCGGCAAAGGCCGCGTCGGCTCGCGTCATCGCTTCGACATGGTGCAGTTCGAGCACGCGTGAAATCGAGCCGGTGCGGATGTGATAGATATAGCCGACACTCGGCTCGACGACGCAGCGGCCGCCCCTGGCCAGCGCGCTCGCCAGAAGAATGTAGTCCTCGCCGATGCGCAGTTTCTCATCGTAGCGCAAGTGGTTTTCTTCGAGGAAACGGCGCTGGAAGATCGGCTTCAGATAGCCGAGGTTGAAGCGGGATTCGAAGACCAGATTGCCGGCGATGTAGTCGGCCAGGGAGATTTCGCGTAAGCCCTCCAGATAGCCGGCCGGGAACATGACGTCGTCGGGTGTGCCGTCCTCGCGCACGACCTGGACATTGTCGACAGCAATCACGGCGTCCGCCGCTTCGGCGCGGGCAATCATCGCCGCCAGACGCTCAGGCAGAACAGCGTCGTCGGAATCGAGCACCGCCACCCAGCGCCCGCGCGCCAGGTCGAGGCCGGCATTGCGGGCGCCGCCCGGGCCTCTGTTGGCGGGCAGCGCGACCACCTTCACGACGTCTTGCGGATAGGCGCGCGCGAGCTCAAGCGTGCCGTCGCGCGACTGATCGTCGACGACGATGATCTCGACGCTCACGCCGCGCTGCGCGATGGCGCTGGCGATCGCCCGGTCGAGGGTCGCCTCGGCATTGTAGGCCGCGATGACGAAGCTGACGTCAGGCTGCACGCTTGTCCCCTTCCCGCGGCGCAAGGCCGTACTGGCGGATTTCGCGGACCCCGACCAGGCCGCTGATGACACCGACATGCATAATGCCGCGCAGCATGCTGCGGTTCCGGCGAACCGGGCTGACGGCGGTCAGAGCGGCCATGCCGAAGCAATAGGCGGCCTTGGCGGAGGCCAGACCGATCTGGACGACGCGGCGCATGCCGCCGGCATTGTTTCCGATCAGATGGCCATGCGTCTGGCCGAAGCGGAAGCGGCGGCGGCGCAACCAGTCGAAGGCGGCCCTGGCGCGCGGCACGAGCTCATCGACAAAGGCATCCGGCGCGAAGGCGATGCGGCCGCCGGCCTTCACCATCTGGTCGAAGAATTCGGTATCCTCGCCGCCGCTCTGCCCGCGCGCCAGGCTGAAACGCCGGCCACGCAGGCTGGCATCCGCCATCCTCAACAGGACATTGCAGGTATAGCCGGTGCGGATCTCGCCGCGCACCCAGACCGGCAAGGTCGAATGGAAATCGCCCTTGCGCATCCAAGCCGGCGCATCCTGGCGATAATGGGCCCGGACCGGACCGAGCACCGCGGTGGCGCCCTTGGCGTCGGCCGCCGCCATCAGCTCGACGAGCCAGCCGGCGGAAGCGGTCTCGTCATCGTCGATGAAGGCGACGAAATCCGAAACGCTGGCATCGAGACAGGCGTTGCGGGCGACCGAGATGTTGCGCGCCGGCGCATGGCGATAGCGGATCGGCAGCTTCAATTCCTGCGCCAGTGTCTTGACCAGTTCCTGCGCCGTCGGCCCATCGTCATTGTCGGCAATGACGACGCCGATTTCGAAGCCTGCCGGCTTCTCCAGGGCTGCGATGGAGCGCAGCGTGTCGGCCAGTTCCGGCCGGCGGAACGTGCAGATGCAGATGTCGATCGAACGGCCGGCCATCACGCCACCTCGCGCTGGGACCGACCCAGCAAAAGCTGCTGCCAGAAACCGACCGACCAGCCGAAATGCATGACCATGGCCGACACGCCGATAAGGGCGAGGCCCGGATTGCGCTGGCCTATCGCGGTGACCGCGCCGTAGCCGAGACACACGGCGGCCCACAAAAGGAAAGGCACGGCGGCCAGCCAATGGACGAAGGAAAACAACGCAAGCAGCACCACCGGCGCCACCAAGAGCGGGATCATCTGGCGGACTTTCGGCACCATGCGGTGTTTCAGCACGTTCTTGGCGCGGCCGCGGCCATAGCCAAGGTACTGGAAATAGAGGCTCTTCAGCGTCGAGCGCGGATAGTAGACCATCTGCGTCCTGCCACTCATCCAGATGCGGTAGCCGGCACGGCGCAGGCGGTAGTCGAGCTCGGCATCCTCATTGTGGCTGAAACTCTCGTCGTAGCCGCCGACATCCCGGAAGGCGGCGATGCGTATCAGCGCGTGATGGCCGTGATCGACCCATTCGCCCTCGGACATGTGGCGATGCTTCGAGCCGCCGGTGCCGAGCTTGGAATTCTGCGCCGCCGCGACAGCTTTTTGAACCGCGCCAGTGCCGCTGGTGAGCATCGAGACGACGACCGAATCGGCGCCGGTCGCAAGGGCTTCCTCGACCAGCCTGTCGCAATAGTCGGCGGGATAACCGCCATGCGCATCGATGCGAATGAGATAATCGGCGCCATCGCCGAAGGTCGCCGCCGCGAGATTGATCGCAGCGCTTTGCAGGCGCTTTGGATTGGCGAGCAGGACGACCCGAGGGTCCTTGGCCGCGAACTTCTCAACGATGGCTTGCGTGCCGTCGACGCTGCCGCCGTCGGCAACGACAATGCGGGCGCCAAGCCTTGCCGCCGCCGGCCGCAACTGCTCGAGCAGCGCGCCGATATGCATCGCCTCGTTAAGGCACGGAATGACGATCAGGGTCGATGTGGCGGCATCGCTCATCGGCTTTTGTCCCTCTTGAGCCATATCAAGCCGCCGCCCCGGTCGCGAAAACGACAGGGGACGCGGCAAGGCCGCGCAGCTTGTCGACAAAGGCCAGGCAATCGCTGCGGTCGTAGCTCCAGGTCCGCGGATTGCGGCCAAGCACCCGCGACTTCAGCCCGCGAAACCGCTCCTGGTCCATCCGGCCGAGCATCGCGTCAAGGCCTTCAGGCGTGGCTTCCGGCAACAGCACGCCGATATCCCGCTCTTTCAGGAAGCGACCCGTTTCGGTGTCGGCCATCGAGATCGGCACGGCGCCGAAACGGCAGCCCTCATAAAGGCGGTTGGGCAGCAGCCACTCGGAATTCTGGCCGGCCTCGAAGAAATCGATCGCCCAGGAAAAATGCACCTCGCGGTAGATCGCCGCCATGTCCTCCGGGTTGCGGTAAGGCCCGCCGAAGGAAAGCCACGGCTCTGCGTCGACGAAGCCATGGAAATCCGGGAATTCGGACAGCGCAGGGCGGCCGCGCAGCACGACCTCGAAGCGTCCGTTCTGCCGGCGGGTGAAGTCAGCCAGCAATTCCAGCGAACGGCGGCAGCGCAACGCGCCGAACCAGCCGATGCGCCACGGCGGCGCCAGCGGTCTATCGTCCTCGAAAAAAGCGGCCGCCGCGATTGGCGCGGTGTCGAAATATTTGTTCTCGATCAACTCGACCGGGGCGTCGATTTGTCCGAATGGCTCGAAATAATTGGCGATGAAGGCCGGCGAACTGGTCACCAGCAGCTTCACGTCGCGGGCGAGATGGCGCTTCCGAATGGCTCGAAATAATTGGCGATGAAGGCCGGCGAACTGGTCACCAGCAGCTTCACGTCGCGGGCGAGATGGCGCTCGGCGCCGCGCAGCGTCCGGCCAACAAAATCGTTGCGCAGCACCAGGCGGTGGATGTCCAGGCATTCATAGACGATCGGCACGTCCGACCCCAAAGCGCCGTTGGCGCGGCGGGCAAGCGCCAGCATCTCGAGATTGCGCGCGATGATGAGATCGGGCCTGGCCACAGCGCCAAGCTTTGCACCGATCGACATGGCGGCCTTGGCGACCGCGCCGATGCGCTGCGCGAATCGGCCGTCGCGCGTCGCGCCAAGGTCGACCGGCTCGACGCCTTCGATCTCGGCGACCGGACTGGTGGTGCGGCGGAATCCCGCCAGGGTAACCCTGGCGCCGCCTGCCTTGAGCATTTGAACCCTCCGGCGCACCGCCGGGTCGGAAACGTCATGCACAAGGTACAAGACATGCAGCATGCAACTCGACCGCTGTTGGCCCACCCATCGGGGATGCTAGTACAGGTTTTGCTGCATCGCAACATTTTTGGTGCGGCGTAGCAAGCGCCGCACGTTTTTTGTTGCACTGCAAAAACTTCTTGCGGTAGTTTGTCCGTGGCGGTGGGCGCCGGTCGCGACGATGTCGAGCTGGCGTAAGATCAGGAATCCTAATTTGGAAACCAGTGCATTCGATCCGCCCGAGGGCTCCCTGCGCAAGTCGGTCGGGCGTGGCGCCGTCGTCACCGCCATGGCGCAAGGCGTGCGGGTGGCGACGCAGATGATCTCCGTCATCGTGCTGTCGCGGCTCCTGTCGCCACAGGATTTCGGCGTCGTGGCGATGTGCGCGCCGGTGCTTGCCTTCATTGCCCTGTTCCAGGATTTCGGCCTGACCCAGGCGACGATCCAGAAAACCGGCATCCGGCATGATGAGGTCAACTATCTGTTCTGGATCAACACGGCGGTCAGCGCGGTGCTGGCCTGTGTGCTCGCGGGTGCTGCGCCGCTGGTCGCCGCCTTCTACAGCGAGCCGCGCGTCACCGGACTGGTCGCCGCCTTCGGCCTGCAGATCATGGCCTATGGCCTTGGCGCGCAGCATCTGGCGCTTTTGACGCGACGCATGGAATTCTCGCGGTTGGCCGTCATCGACGTCGCCGGCGCCGTCGCCGGCCTCGCCGTCTCGATCGCCTGGACGTTCATCGACCGCTCCTATTGGGCGCTTTTCGTCGGCACGCTGACCGGCGCGGTGCTGCCGACGCTCTGCTACTGGGCGTCCTCGCGCTGGCGCCCCGGCCTGCCGCGAAAGGTCGCAGGCATCGGCGAACTGATCCATTTCGGCGCCGGTATCACCGGCTTCAACTTCGCCAATTTCTTTGCCCGCAACCTCGACAATGTGCTGATCGGCAAATATTGGGGCGAAGCGCAGCTCGGCCTCTACGACCGTGCCTACAAGCTGCTTCTATTCCCGCTCAGCCAGATCACCAACCCGCTTTCCAAGGTCATGGTGCCGGCGTTGTCGCGGCTGAAGGACGAGCCGGACCGCTACCGCAGCGCTTATCTGCGCGTCATGCCGCTGATCCTTTTGGTGGCGCTACCCGGCGTTGCCTTCGCCACCGCCATGTCCGACACGCTCATTCCCTTCGTGCTCGGCGAGCAGTGGCGGCAGAGCGCGGCGATCTTCTTCGCGCTCGGCTTTGCCGGCCTCTTACAGCCGCTCAACAATCCGGCCGGATGGCTGTTCGTCAGCCAGGGACGGTCCGGCGACTTCATGCGCTGGGGCATCGTCACGGCGGTGACCTCGGTGCTGGCGTTCGCCATCGGCCTGCCCTATGGCGCGCTCGGCGTCGCGGTCGCCTACGCCATCAGCGAGTATCTCAGGACACCTTTCCTGTGGCTCTATGTCGGCAAGGCCGGGCCGCTCCAGGCCAGCCACATCCTTCGCGCTGCAACGCCTTTCGTGCTTGGCGCGCATCTGGCGCTCGCCCTGATCTGGCTCGCCAAACCGATGCTGCCGGCGCAGCCGGTTTTGGCGCTGGCAAGCGGGGCGATGCTTGCTTACGCCATCACCATACTCGTCGCGCTTCTTTTCAGCGCCGGCCGCGAGGCGCTGCGTGAAGCTTTGAAGCTGATCCCGGCGCGCGGCGGTTTCGCGGCCGCGCCAAGCGAGGCAAAATGAGCTTGGCACCGCCAGCAGGCCGCAAAGCCGCTGATTTTTGAAGGTAAGGCGATACGATGAATTACCGATCGATCTCAGACATGAACGACGCCATCCTGCGCAATTTGCACCGGTTGCCGCGCGACATCGACCTGGTGGTGGGCGTGCCGAGAAGCGGCATTCTGGCGGCGACGCTGGTCAGCCTGACGGCCAACATCCCAATGACCGATCTCGACAGCTTCCTTGCCGGAAAAATCTACACGTCCGGCATCACCAAGCGGCGCGCGGCGCTCGACCGCCAGCATTCCGAAATGCGCCGGATTCTGGTGATCGACGACAGCGTCGCCGGCGGCAACGCCATGCGCGATGCGCGCGACAAGATCACCGCTGCCGGGATCGAGGGCGACTTCGTCTATGCCGCGGTGTTCGGCCTTGAGCCGCAGCACCAGGAAACCGACATCGTGCTTGAGGTCGTGCCGCATCCACGCATGTTCCAGTGGAACTTCATGCATCACATCTTCCTCGAGCAATGCTGCGTCGACATTGACGGTGTGCTCTGCCTCGATCCGACCGAGGATGAAAACGATGACGGTCCGGCCTACGAGAAATTTCTCGCCACCGCGCGGCCGCTGCTCGGACCGACGCGCAAGATCGGCTGGCTGGTGACGAGCCGGCTGGAGAAATATCGCAAGCTGACCGAGGCCTGGCTGGCCAAACACGAGATCAAGTACGACCGGCTGATCATGCTTGACCTGCCAAGCAAGGCCGAACGGCAGCGGCTTGGCGCGCATGGCAGTTTCAAGGCGGAGTTCTACCGCAAGTCGGACGCCATCCTGTTCATCGAGAGCGAGCACGAGCAGGCGCTCAAGATCGCCCGTATGTCGGGCAAGCCGGTGCTGTGCGTCGAGACCAACATCGTCAGCTTCCCCGACGCGCTGTCGCTGCCGGCGCTCGAACAGGCGGCACGCAACCTGCCAGCCAGGCTCCGACAGGTGAATTCGCCCGATGGGCGCAAGAAGGTCGTCAAGGCTGCCGCGCGCACCCTGCTTGGCGAGCGCGGCTACGAGATGCTGAAGAACCGCGTCAAGCGCCCGGCATAAGGCGACCTGCGTAAGTAAAATCTTACATAAACTTTAGGCAGCGCGCCGTTGACGCTTGCGCGCTGCATTATCGAGCAGACCGAAAAACGTAGTGAACTGGCGGTCGGGATCGAGTTCCGGACGCTCCGAGAAGCTGCGGGCGGCGAGTGAGACCCGCTCATATTCCTGTTTGTCGTTCCACAGCCGCTTGATTGTGGCGACCCAGTCGGTGAGCGGCGCATCATAGTCCAACACCACACCGCCGGCGCCGATCGCCTCCGGCAGGCCGCCACGGCGCGAACCGACGACAGGGATGCCGCTGCAATGGGCTTCGGAGGCGACACGTCCCCACGCCTCTTCCCATTTGCTCGGCGCAAGCAGGATCTTCGTGCGGCCGTAGACCGTCTTCATATCGTTGGTGCGGTTTTCCAGCCTGATGTTGGCGAACGGCGCGATGGTCTCGTTGATCCTGGCGCGGTGATCGTCGTCCAGCTTCCAGCTCTCGACGAACAGGAAAGGTATCTCCGGGCAGGCCGCGGCAATGCGCACTGCAAGATCGAAGCCCTTTTCCTCGTAAGGGTTGATGAAGGTAACGAACTCACCAGTCGTCGCCGTGCTGTAGACGCCCGGATTGATGGTCGGCGGGATGACGGTGGAATCGATGCCGAACTCGCGCTTGTAGGTGCGCGCGGTGAATTCGGAATTGGCGATGTACTGCGCCGAATCCAGCTCGCGCAGATCGCCGCCCAGTTCGTGGAACTCGACATTCCTCAGATAGACGACCAGCGGCACGCCCTCGGCCTGCAGAGCCTTGCCGAGCGGAACCGACTGGTGGCACTGCACGACGGCGACGTCCGGTCGCAGCTTCTTGACGGCGAAGGTGGCGGCCTCCCAAGGAAACCAGGCGCGTATCACGGGGTAGCCCGGAAAGCAGTCGACGACGGCGCGCTGCCGCAACAGCTTCATCTTGGCGCGCGCTTTGAACCCGAACATGCCGTCGCCGAACAGGGCAGCCAGCACAGAGGCCTCGTGGCCATGCTCGATCAACTGCTCGGCCAGATGATGCGTGCTCGACTGGACACCGCCGCCGAATTGCGGGGGATATCCGTTGCCGACAGCAAAAAGCACTCTCATATCCGGCTCCTGGTCATACTTCTGTTCGGCCGCCGGCGCATGTCCGACGGAGAGTTTCAGGCACTTTGCGGGTCGAGATTGGCGAAGGGGTTGGTGCAGGGATGCCATCCGGTGAAGCGGATCGGATCGTTCGGCGAACTGCGCCAGGGATAATCGGTCAGCATGTGGAACTCGGCGATGACCCAGCGATCGAAATGGCGCAGGTCGCGCCGCTTCTGTCTCGGCAGCAGCTCGCGCGCCCTGCCGAGCTTCACCGTCTCGGCCAGCGTCACAACATCGGCCAGCCTGTCGCTCGGGAATATCCACGGGTTGCGGTTCTGGAATTCGAGCACGAATTGCTGCAGGTGCTCGATGCGCATGTTGAGCGGCCCGAAGTATTTTTCGAGCGTGACGCGGACCAGGTCCTCATCCGAGAAGGAGGAGACGGCCGCCGCAGCTATGCCAGTCGAGGCGACGCCGCCGGCAACGATGGCGAGCGCCGTGCGTCTTGTGATCTTCATCGAGCCCTCCCTCATACCAGCCGGCCCGCCGCCCGCAACGACAGGGCCGCCGCGGTCAGGCTCGGATTGGCGCAGGAACAGGTCGGATAGGTGCTGGTGCCGACAACGACGAGGTTCCTGAGCTGGTGGTGGATCATGTCGCGGTCGATCACGGAATCGGCCGGTCCGGTGCCCATGCGCAAGGTGCCCTGGACATGCGATTCGGTTGGCCTGATGCCACGATCGAAAATCCTTTCGACCGGCAGCGGCTTGAGCAGGTCCGGCAGCCTTTCGAGCGCCTTGGCCATGCCTTTGGTCGCGTAGTCCGACGCGCCCTTGAAGCTGACGAAGGCGTTGTCGTCCTTATCGAGCACGACGCGGTTTTCAGGATCGAGCAGGTTCTCGGTGACGATGACCAGCGGCAGCACCTGGCGCAGCCGGCCCGGCTCGGCGCGCATGCCGTGCTGCCAGCGGTTTTCGAAATAGACGAGAGCGGCGGCATGTTCGGCCCGGTGCGGGCCGTCATAGAGGCCGAAATTCAGGCCGGTGGTGATGGTGGAGCCGTCGAAATTGTCGACACCGTCGAGATAGACCTCGAAATTCCAGCCATAGGATTCATGCAGGCCGAGTCCGACGAACTCGCCGCCGAGCCCCGAGCGCAACATGATCGCCGGGCTCTGAATGGCATTGGCGCCAAGCACGAAGAGATCGCCGCTGACCGTATATTCCTTGCCCTTGTTCATGAACACCACCGAGCGGGCCGAGCCGCCGGCATGATCGAACCGGCGCACCTCGGCGCCGAGGCAGACCGAGACATCCGGATGCTGGAAGACGTGCATCAGGCCGTTGTTGACGGTGAACTTGGCGTCGGCCGGGCAGAGCCAGCATCTCAGATTGGCGCAACATGAAGCGCGCTGCGACGTCGCCAGCCGCGCTCGGGCCGTGGGCATGACAAAATGCTGATCCGCTTGCGCGGCCTTCATCATCCTGTCGGGCGTCGACATGCGATGCGGCGGCTGCGGAAATGGCCGCGAGCGCGGCAGCATTTGCGCCATGTCCGGATCGCCGGAGATCGACATCACCTCCTCGGCGTCGCAGTAGAACGGCTCGAGCTCGTCATAACTGATCGGCCAGTCATTGCCGACGCCGTAGGTGCTCTTCAGCTTGAAGTCGTTGGGGTGGAAGCGCGGGGTCTGGGCGAACCAGCAATTGGTGCCGCCGCCGAGCCCGATCGTGTAGTTCCACGGCTTGTCGGCATTGTCGGTCTTGTAGGTGCTTTCATCATCGATGTCGGTGTTGGCGTTCTGGCCGAGCTGCCACTCATGCGTGTTGTGGCGACCCCATTCGAGCACCAGGACGCGGGCTTTGCGCCGCTTCAGGAACTCGTGCAGGAAGAAGGACGAACCGAAACCGGATCCGATGACGACGAGGTCGAAATGCTCGCTGGCGATTTGTTCGGGTCGAACGTCGAGCACCATCAGATCGAGACCTTTCCCGGTACGCGCACCGTCATTGTCGGCCTCGTTGTCGTTCGCCGAGGCGGTTTTGGTCTTGCAGGCCGGCGGTCACCGTCATGCCGCCATCCTGCCGATCGAGAAATATTCGATGCCGTAGCGCGCGATCACCTTCGGATCGTAGAGATTGCGGCCGTCGAAGATGACCGGCGTGGTCAGCGCGTCCTTGAGTGCGTCGAAGGACGGCGCGCGGAAGCTCTTCCACTCGGTGCAGATCAACAGCGCGTCGGCGCCGCGCAAAGCGGCTTCCTTGGTGCCACACAAAAGCAGGTCGTCGCGCAGGCCGTAGATCGCCTGGCACTCCTGCATCGCTTCGGGATCATAGGCCTGGACCTTGGCGCCGGCGGCCCACAGCGCTTCCATCAGGACGCGTGCCGGGGCCTCGCGCATGTCGTCGGTGTTCGGCTTGAACGCCAGCCCCCAGACAGCGAAGGTCTTTCCCTTCAAGGCGCCCTTGAAATAGTGGTTGACCTTGTCGAACAGCACCGACTTCTGCGCATTGTTGCGTTCCTCGACGGCACGCAGCAGCTTGGCGTCGAACTTGACGCCCTCGGCGGTCTTGATCAGCGCACGCACGTCCTTGGGGAAACAAGACCCGCCATAGCCGAGGCCGGGATAGATGAAGTGGTAGCCGATACGTGGATCCGAGCCGATGCCCTTGCGCACCTCCTCGATGTCGGCGCCGAGCTGCTCGGCCAGATTGGCCATCTCGTTCATGAAGCTGATCTTGGTCGCCAGCATGCAGTTGGCGGCGTATTTGGTGAATTCGGCGCTGCGCACATCCATCACGATCATCTTCTCGTGGTTGCGGTTGAACGGCGCGTAGAGCTCGCGCATGACCGCCTCGGTGTCTTCGCTGTCGGTGCCGACGATGATGCGGTCCGGCTTCATGCAGTCTGCCACCGCCGAGCCTTCCTTGAGGAATTCCGGATTGGAGGCGACGTCGAAGGCCAGATCCTCGCGGCCGCGCTTCTTCAGCGTCTCGGCGATCCTGGCCTTCACCTTTTCGCAAGTGCCGACCGGCACCGTCGACTTGCCGACGACGATCTTGGCTGTCTCCATCTCGCGGCCGATGGTCTCGGCGACGGCCAGCACATATTTGAGATCGGCCGAGCCGTCCTCGCCCGGCGGGGTGCCGACGGCGATCATCTGGATCTGGCCATGCTTGACCGCCATGGCGGCGTCGGTGGTGAAACGAATGCGGCCTGCGGCGTGGTTTTCCTTGACCAGGCTTTCGAGGCCTGGCTCGAAAATCGGGATGAAGCCCTGGTTGAGCCGCTCTACCTTGGCCGCGTCGATGTCGACGCAAACCACGTCATGGCCAACCTCGGCTAGCACCGCGGCCTGGACGAGACCGACATAGCCAATCCCAAACACCGTCAAGTTCATTCGATTCTCTTCCTGTGCAAGACCGGGCCGCGAACCGGCCCGGTCGATTCTAGTGTCCCCCAGGCCGGATCGGCATGGATGTTCAGTATGACCTTATCCCAAAACCGGTTCCGCTTTTGGGATCATGCCCGTTAGATGTTCCGCATGATCTTTTCCGAAAACCGGTTCCCACTTTTCGGGATCATGCTTAGTTGCTCTTATTTATGCTGCATGCCAGCGATTCCGGAAACTGGCACGGCTCACCCAGGGCGGTGAAAGCGACGCGCTTGACCTCCATGGTCACCTTGTTGCCGGGATCGGCGAAGGCGCCCATCCAGTTGGTCAGCTTCTCACTGCCCCACAGGCTGAAGAAAATCTTTTGCGAGTTGGTCGGCAGTTCATCGGGATTGGTCACTTCGTTGACAAGCTTGCCGTTGACGTACCAGCGCAGCCGGTTCTTCTCCCAGACGAAGCCGTAGTCGTTGAAACCCTTGTCGGCGCCGCCCTCGACGTCGACGAGCTTGCCATTCTTCGGCTTGCCCTGGATGTAGCTGTTGACCTGGACTTTCGATGGATCCTTGGTGAGGACCTCGAAGTCGATCTCGTCCCAGGGCTTTTTGTCCTGCGGGCCGATATAGGTGAAGAAGGCGGCGTTGAGGCCGGAGCCGGTGCCGGTCTTCATCCGCGCCTCGTAGACGCCATAGCCATAACGCTGCTTGGTCTGGATTTCGGCGCAGGCGAACTCGCGATCCTTCAGCTTGCGCTTTTCGAAGCCCAGCGACAGCGCGCCGTCGGAAAGCCGGACAAGGTCCTTTGACCAGGTGCAGTTCTGGTGCGCGCCATTGTTCCAACCGTCGGAAACGAACCAACGTGAACGGTCGAAATTGGAGAAATTGTCGACGAAGGACGGCGCGCTCTGCATGGGATCGGCAGCCGTAGAAGGCTCCTCGGCGCGTACGGCAGTCGGGGCCACCACAAATGTCGCCGCAGCCGCAAGCAGTGCGCCAACCACGCCGAGCCAAACGCTCTTTTGCTCGTTCGAACGGCCGCGCGGCAGGTCGAGACCCGCCGCTGTGGAGGTGTTGTTCGGATCTACATTCATAACAAACTCACCTTGTGTTGTCCGCCCAACCCAAGTCTTCCCTGGCCTGCCTGGAGCAGGCCGATTCCGATCCTCCGCCCTCGACTGAACTCCTCTATCGTCTCATACCGATGACGTTGCCTGTGGACGCCACCAGCCTTATCCCGCCGACCTGTTCCGGCCGGCCTGTGTATCGACCCGATCGGCGCCATCCTCGACGATCGCGTCAAGCGAATGGCGCAGTTCCTTCATCACGCCATTCTGGCGGGCGAGCTCGGCAATGCGCCGCTCGCAATTCAAAATCGCACTGGTCATCGCGCCGACGTCGGATAGCTTGCTTGTCGACGCCGAACCATTCTCCACGGCCTCGACCAGAAAGGCCGCATTCGTGGAGGTCGACCGGTAGCGATTCTCCAGGCCGGTCTTTTCCGCCTCGATCTCGGCCGCGATCTGGTCGAACAGCTTCGCCAGCCTGTCGAAACGCTGGAGGTCGGTCTGCTTGTCCCGGGCGGGATTGCGCGACCTGAAGCCGAAAATCGAAGCCATCGGATTGGCCTTTCGAAATTGCTGCATTGCAACATAGACTGCCACCCTCTGGGCGAGGAGGCAACCTTATAGTTTTGCGGACGCGGTTTTTTCGAACCCGCGGGACCGCGAAATCGCCAGAAAGATCATTCTTTTGCGGCACTTGTCGCCGCCATGAGAAATCGCGTCGGCGGCACTTGCTGCCTTGCAGAAATGCCGGTGCGGCGGAACAGCACGTCGAGCTTGTCAGCCGCCACGCCGTGCACGATGGGGATCAGATTCGACGGACTGGCGAAGGCATAGGCCGCCGCGGATGCCAGGCCGCGCTCAGCCTTCACATCGAGGAAATTGCGCAACCGGTACTTGTCGCGCACATGGCGTTCGTGGCGCCGCAATGCGGCCTTCGAACGCTCCGGCAGGTTGTCGATCGCCAGCAGCGCCAGATCGGCGTCGGCGAGGCGCTTAAGGTCCTGCGTCTTGTGGCGGCCGCTCAGCGAATCGGCACGCACGAGCGCGCCATAGCCGCAGGATTTGATGATCTTGAACCGCGCGCCACAGGCGACGGCGCGCGCATAGAGCTCGTAATCCTCGCCGAGCCTGAGATTCTCATCGTAGCTCAGCCCATGGCGCTCGAGGAAAGCGCGGCTGATCACCGGCTTGAGGAAACCGAGCTCGCCGCGCAGCACACGACGCCGGGAGATATTGCCCTCAATAAAGCGCTCGAAATCGAGAAACTCCGGATCGGCGGCAAAGGGGGGTGCTGCGACCCTTTCGAGATCGTTCGCGGCATCGTCGCGGATCAGCATGATGTTGTCGGCGGCGAAATCCCAGCCGGCGCCGGCGAACAAGCGGCGAAAGCGGCCTTCGAGGAAGAAATCGTCGGCATCGAGAACGCTGATGAAAGGCGACCGGGACGCTCGAATAGCGGCATTGCGGGCGAAGGACGGCCCGCGGTTGACGTCCAGGCGGATGACCGACAGGCGGCCGCTGCCATCATCGGCGGCCAGCGCCGCGCCTTGCGTGTTGTCGGTGGAAGCGTCATCGACGACGACGACTTCGGCGACTTCTCTCTCGCGCAGCGCCGAGGTGATGGCGACGGGGATCGTGCGCGCCGCATTGCGTGCGGCGATGATGACGCAGACTCCCGGGGTCGTCACAGGTGGCGTGGTCACAGGCATGGGTTCACCTTTCGATTGCATGAGGGGCGGCCCCGCCGGTGATTTTGATGACGTCGTCGCGCACTGGCCCGATAGCCGCCGGGCGCTCGAACAGACGCCGGCTGAGATCGGCGGAGGCTGCCCAGCCGGCTTCCGCCAGGTAGCGCACGGGCTCGCGGCCGCAGAGCTCCCACAGCACATGGCGGCGCTGCGGCCAGCGCAGCGACGACAGCCAGGGCGCGACGACCATGTGGAAGAGGTCGGCATTTTCGATACGCGTCAAAATCCGGGTGGCGCGATCCGACAGCAGCGAGCCCGCACCGCCAAGCAGCACGTCGGCGGCGCGCAGGCCGAGCAGCAGTGTGTCGGCGAGGCCCTGTTCGGCGGCGTGATCGAGCACTTTCTGCTGCTCGGCCTCGTTCAGGCGGCTGGCGCTGGCGCGGACATCGCAGACATAGCCGGCGCAAGGTTCGCGGTTGAAAAACGCCTTGGCGACACTGATCGCGGCCAACAGCAACGTGTCGGCGGCAGAGATGATCGGCATGGCGGCGCCGGTGACCTGGACCTCGCGCTTGCGGCGCAGGAAACCATCGATATCGCGTGGGCTGGGTGAACCGGGCTGCTGCAGCCGGTGATGGAGATCGACCGTGGAGGCCCTGGCCCCATCGTCGCGGACCATATGCTGCTCGCCGAGGAAGCGCACCCACCAGACCGAGCGCGACTTGCCGGCGACTTCATAACCGATCGAGCGCAAGGCCTCGCGGGCCGCCGTGAAGCCGGTCGGCGAAACCAGTATGTCGACGTCGCCGGATGGCTTCATGAAGTGGTCGCCATAAAGCAGATGCTGCTGGAACGGCCCCTTGAGGAAGACGAAGTCGACCTGCCTGTCGCGCAGCACGCGATGGATGGCCATCGAATCGCCGAGACAGGCCGCGTTCATCGAGATGGTGCGTCGGCGATAGCCGTCGAGCCAGGCAAGCAATTCCGGCGGCGCCGTGCCGGCAGGCGCACGCGCCAGGGCCTTGAGCAGGAAGACCGCGACCTTGTTCAGTCTGGCTATGTCGGCAATGTTTTCCGCCGAGATGGCTGGAGCCGGCGCGGCTGACGAAATAGCCTCGGCGCCGGGCGCGAAAAACAGCCTCAGGCAGGCCTGCACATAGGCGACTTCATCGGCGCAGCCGGCTGCACGCAGCCTGTCATAGGAGCCGTCCTGCATGGGCATGCCCGATGTCGTTCTCCACAAAACCCGCCTGGCGTGATTTATACCGCAACTGCGAAGGAAAGCACCGAGAAAATTAACCCGGGCTCTTGGTCGGCAGGCCGGCAAGCCTCATTTCCGCAACCAGTGCGTTCAAATTGCACCCAGTGCCGATCACTTTTGAAGACAACCCTTGTGAGGCCGGATACGCCTCGCAGTCGGGCGGAATTTCTGCAGCATTTTTTTCGCAATTGCGAAGGCATTTTCCCGCCTCGAAAATTATCATAGTTAAATCATATGCTTACTAAAGCGGCAAAGTTGCTCGGTTGAATTCGACTAGCAACGGCGTCTATGATGGGACTGCTCACAGTTTGATCATCGACGAAGGCAGACGCAACCGAGAATTGATTAACGCCAGGTAAATCAGGCTTGACTCATAAATGCTGCCATGCAGCAATTGCATTGCAGCATAGCGTATGCTGGCGGCCCTCTACAGCCGCTTCCAGTCCTCAGTTGGAGAGTAAAATGGAACAGAATGTTGACAAGCATGAGTACGAGACCCCCAGCCTGACGGTTCATGGTTCGATCGAAACCATCACGCAGGGCGGTGCCGGCACGACGGCGCTCGACGCGAGCTTTCCCGCGCACACGCCGGTCGGCGAGCTGACTTTCTCGTAAGTTCAGTCCCTGCATCCGGAGTTGACGAAGTTGGGGCTCCGGACGCTCCCATAGGTGAGCCGGGGGACGATGTCCCCCGGCTTCCTCATCCGGGCGATCGCCGGCAACCGATCCCGGTTCCGTTCTTTCCGGTTCAAGTCCAGGGGCGTGGCGGCCAGCAATGAGGTTTTAGATGCACTGGAACCCATCGGAGCATGACCACGTGGTTGCGACAGGCGACGCGGTGGCCTGCGAATTCGGCACCGGATTGGCGCTGCTCCACATCAAATCCAATGTCTATTACAGCCTGAACGGCGTCGGCGCCTTTGTCTGGGAGCAGATCCAGGAGCCCAGATCGATCCTCGATGTCCAAAGCGCCGTGCTTGCGCGCTACAATGTCGATGCCGAGCGCTGCAAGGCCGACGTCGAGGGCTTGCTCAAGGGGCTCACCGAAGCAGGGCTTGCGAGGCTCCATCATGAGGAACTGGTCTAGGCTGCGCTCGCTGAGCGTGTCGGAGGCGTTCTTCCTGGCACACTGCCTCGTCGTGGTTGCGGCGGTGCGGCTCGGGTTGACGCTGTTCTCCTACAGGCACGTGCGCAACCTGGTGACGCGGCTGGATGCCAGTAATGACGCCGAAATCGCCGACCTGAGACGCGTCGCCTGGGGTGTCGCCGCCGCGGCGCGCCTGGTGCCGGGCGCCAGCTGTCTTACCCAGGCGCTGGCCGGGCAATATCTGCTGGCACGCCAGGGCAACGCTTCCAAGATCACCATCGGCATCGAGCGCGACAGCGGCTCGCAACTCAAGGCGCATGCCTGGTTGATGAGCGGCCATCACATCGTACTCGGCGGCTCGATCAACGGCTTTACCCATCTCGTCGATCACGGGTCCTAGGCGATGAGCGGTGTCGCTGGAGTTCAGCCCAGGCAAGGCGGCAAACCAGCCACCGCCAGCGACATTCAGCAGATGCTGGCGCGCATGCGCCATCGCGCCCGCGACGGCAGTTCGTGGTGGACGGATGGCGGTGTG
>JAEKLU010000070.1 GCA_019509685.1 Mesorhizobium sp.
CACTACAACATCGGCTCCGGCTCCAGCCAGACCATCGGCGAGATCATCGGCTGGGCAAAGGAACGCGTGCCCGGTCTGAAGGCCGAGGTGACATCAGGCGACGATGCCAACATCGTCCAGGATGCCGGGCTGAAATGCGGCATGTGGGGCGCCTACGACATCGCCCGCATCCTGCGCGACACCGCATGGCGGCCGCGTCCTGGCAAGGAAGCGTTCCACGCCTACATGGACTGGATTGTCGCCAACGAAAGCTGAGCCAACAATTCAGAGGAGAATGGCCGATGCCGACCGATCCGCAGCAAGCGCCGCAGCCGCGTGACTTCGTCGGCTACGGTCCGCGTCCGCCTTTCGTCACCTGGCCGGGCGGCGTCAAGCTCGCCGTCAACCTCGTGCTCAACTACGAGGAAGGCTCGGAATACAACTGGCTGGAGGATGGCCGCAACGACAATTGGGGCGAATATAATCTTACGTCCAGCCCAACGGTGCGCGACCTCGGCACCGAGACGCATTTCGAATATGGCAGCCGCGCCGGCGTCTGGCGCCTGGCCAGACTGTTCGACCGCTACGACATCCCGGTCACCATTTCCGCTTGCGCCGTGGCGCTGGAGCTCGTCGAATGGATGAAGGCCCGACGCCACGATCTGCTCGGCCACGGCCTGCGCTGGATCGACTATACGACGATGGAGCGCGCAGAAGAAAAGCGCCATCTGCATGAGGCGATAGCGCTTTACGAGAAGCTGCTGGGACGGCGGCCGCTGGGCTGGAACTGCCGCTCGTTGCCCAGCGTCAACACGCGCGACCTCTTGGTCGAGGAAGGCGGCTTCCTCTACCACTCCGATCCTTGCAACGACGACCTGCCCTATTTCCTCGACCACCAAGGAACCGAGATCCTTGTCGTCCCCTATTCCAAGACGCTGAACGACAGCCGTTATCTCGTCGCTCCCGGCTACAGCAATCCGCGCGACTTCGCCGAGGACTGCCGCTCGGCGATCGACTACATGCTCAGCGAAGCCGACGAGACCGGCGGCCGCATGCTGACGATCGGCATCCATGCGCGTTGGATGGGCCAGCCCAACCGGGCATCAGGCCTGCGCGAGGTGATCGAGCACATCCAGAACAGCGACGGCGCCGCCTTCATGCGCCGTGAGGATATCGCTCGTTTCTGGCTTGCGAACCATGCCCGCTTCGAGCAGCGCGGCTGACGGCATGTTCGAAACGTTGATCCGCGGTGGGACGGTAGTGAACGCCGAAAGTCTCAGCCGCAGTGACATCGGCATTGCCGGAGGCAAGATCGCGGCGCTCGTCGCACCGGGCGAAGCCGCCGAAGCCGAGACAGTCATCGACGCTTCAGGCTGCTTCCTGCTGCCTGGCCTGGTCGACGCGCATGCGCATCTGCGCGATCCCGGCCTGACCCACAAGGAGGACTTTTCCTCCGGCACGCATGCGGCGGCACTCGGCGGCGTGACCACGGTGCTCGACATGCCGACGGATGAGCCTTGGACGGCCACTGCCGAGCAGCTTGCAGAGAAAATGGCGCTCGCTGAAGGCCGCCTCCACGTCGATGTCGGCCTGCAGGCCGTGGTCAGCCGCGACCTGTCGCTCATCCCTCGCCTGCTCGATCGCAAGCCGGTCTCGTTCGAACTTTTCACCGCCGACGTACCGGACGCCTTCCTGTTCGCAACGCCCGACGCGGTCGCGGAAGCGCTGAAGGCGTTCACCGGTGCCGACACGCTGATCGGCATCTCGCCCGGCGATCAATCGATCCTGACCGGCAGCATGGCGCGTGATCGCTCCGGCAGCATCGCGGCCTTCCTGGACAGCCGGCCGCCACTGGCGGAAGCCAACGGCATTGCAAGGGCGCTCGTCGCCGCTGCCTCGGCCGAAGCAAAAATCCACGTGCGCCAGATCAACTCCGAGCTTGGCGTCGAGACCTGGAGCCGGTTGCGCGGCATGGCCGACGCCAGCGTCGAAACCACGCCGCAGAACCTGTTCTTCACCGCCGCGGACTACGAGACGCAGGGCGCCAATCTAAAGGCTTCGCCGCCCTTGCGCGCGCCGCACGATGTCGACGCGCTGCGCGCCGCGCTCAGCGCCGGGCTGATCGATATCGTCGCCACCGATCATGCCCCGCATGCGCCGGCCGAGAAGGCAGCGCATTATACGGCTTTCGCCGAGATTCCCGGCGGCATGCCGGGACTGCAGACACTGCTTTTCACCATGCTTAAGCTGGTCGACGAAGGGCTCATCGCCCTGCCCGACTTGGTGCGCATGTGCGCCAGCAATCCGGTCGAGCGCTTCGGTCTCGGTCGACGCAAGGGAAAGATCGCCGCCGGCTACGATGCCGATCTGCTCATCCTCGATCCGCGCCAGTCCAGTTCCATATCCAACGCCGAGCAAGTCTCCCGCGCGGCCTATACGCCCTTCGATGGCTGGACGGTCAAAGCGCGGCTGGTGAGCGTCTTCCTGCGCGGTCGTGAGATCGTGCGAAAGGGCAAGCTGATCGCATCGACATCTGGAACCATCGTCACCCGGGAAAGCTGAACATCATGCCCCTGCTCGCCGACAAGATCGCCATCGTCACTGGAGGCAGTTCCGGCATCGGCCGCGCGATTGCGCTTAAATTCGCGGCCGAGGGCGCCAGCATTGTCATCGCCGACACGGTCGAGCAGCCGATCGAAGGTGGCGAGAGCACCGTGGAGTTTATCCGCTCGACCGGTAGCGCTGCCATCTACATCCAGACCGACATCTCCGACTGGAACGCCGTCGATGCTTTGGTCGCCGCAACGGTCGCACAGTTCGGCCGGCTCGACGTGATGGTCAACAACGCCGCGATCTACACCAGCACCAACCTGATCGACACGACGCCGGAGCAGTGGCATCGCGTCATCGGCGTCAACCTGACCGGCTTCTTCTATTGCTCGAAGCGCGCCTTCATGCAGATGCTGACCCAGGCGCCGGTCAACGACGTGCGCGGCCGCATCATCAACATCTCCTCGCAGCACGGCATGGTCGCCTGCCCCGGCGACCTCCCCTATTCGGTCAGCAAGGGCGGCATCGTCCAGATGACGCGCCAGATCGCCGTCGACCACGCCGGCGACCTGATCGTCTGCAACGCGATTGCGCCGGGAAAGATCATCACCGGCAAGCCGGGTGTCGCCAACGATCCCGACGCGCTCGACTATTCGCGCCGCCGCACACCCTGGCCAAGGCTCGGACACCCGAACGACGTCGCGGGCTCGGCATTGTTCCTTGCCAGCGATATGGCGAGCTACGTCACCGGCATCAACCTGATGGTCGATGGCGGCTGGATGGCGGGCTGACGGGACCGCTCCCGGTCTACTCCGCCGTCAGAGCCGTGACTTCCCGGCGGAACGGCAGGGCGTCGCCTATGTCAGCTTCGTCCAGTTCGCGCGCGAAACGATGGCCGGCATAGGTCGCCCAGGCGATCGGCCCGGGCGCCTCGGCATCGCCGATGACCTTGATCGAGCGGATGCCATTGCCGGCCCATTCGTCGCGCCGCGCTTTCAGGTCACGCCAGACCCCGTCGTCCTGCAGGCGTGAGGTGACCAGCACCACGGCGTCGGCGGCGATGTCGCGTCCGGCGCCGGTATAGGCGCAAGCCGTGGCGACGCCACCCGGCACGATGCGCGTCACGACCCGGTTCAGCACGATGTCGACGCCGAGCTCGGCCAGCCGGCGGTGGATGGCGCCCTGCTCCAGCGTATTGCGGGTCCAGTCCGAGACATAGGCGGACGGCGTCACCAGCGTCACCCTGGCGCCGTTGCGCGCCATCAGCTCGGCGAGCACGCCGCCCATATAGTAATGGTCGTCGTCGAACAGCACGACATTGCCGGTCGGCACATTGCCGCCCATCAGATCGTCCGGCGTGAAGACCGGCATCGCGGGATCGATCGGCATCGGCACAACATGGGCACGCGCCACCCCGTCGCGGCGCCATGTCGAACCGGTGGCGAGCGCAATGTTCTGAAAGCCGAAGGCCAGGATATCCTGCGCCGACAACCGGCTTTCGAAATAGATGTCGACATTGGACATCTGGCTGAGCTGGTACTGGCGATAGTCGCGGACGCGGCCCCAGGCCGACAGGCCAGGCAGGCGGCATTCGCGCGCCACGCGGCCGCCGAGCTCGGTGCCGGCGCGCAGGCCCAGCGCGCGGGCGGCTTCCAGCCCGGCCGGGCCGGCGCCGACGATCAGCACGCTGTCGCTGTCGCCCTTGGCCTGCATGCGTTCGGGATGCCAGCCCTTGCGCCACTCCTCCATGAAGGTCGGGTTCTGCGTGCAGCGCGAGATCGACATGGTCATGTCGCCGGTGATGCAGATGTTGCAGCCGATGCACTCGCGTATGTCCTCGATCCGCCCCTCTTCCACCTTCCTCGGCAGGAACGGGTCGGCGATCGACGGGCGTGCGCAGCCGATGAAATCGAGCGTGCCGGATCTGATCATCCTGACCATGACATCGGGCGAGGTGAAGCGACCGACGCCGACGACCGGCTTCGAGGTCAATTTCTTGATGCCGGATACGAGGCTTTCCTGCGCCGCCTCTTCCTTGAAGCGCGACGGTCCCGAGCAATCCTCCCAGGCGCCGTGCGCCAGGTCCCAAAGATCCGGCAGGTCTGCATGCATTTCGATCAGGTCGCGGACTTCGGAATTGGCAAAGCCAAGCTCGCCGATCATCTCGTCCAGCGACAGCCTGAGTGTCAGGCCGCAGCTGTCGCCGATGGCGTCGCGGCCCTCTTCGATCAGCTCGCGCATCAGCCGCGAGCGGTTCTCCAGCGAGCCGCCATATTCGTCGCTTCGCTGGTTGGTAGCGGTGGACAGGAAGTGCTGAATGATGCCGAAACCATGCGCGCCGTAAAGACAGACCAGGTCGAAACCCGCCTGCTTCGCGCGCTTGAAGGCGTTGCGGTGCCAGCGCCGCAGATCGCGAATATCCTCCCTGTCCATGGCGCGCGCCTGCACCGGGTCGTTGGTGAAGGTGCGGATCGGCAAGGCGGACGGTCCGCGCGGCACTTCCTTGGTGTAGAGGTTCGGGCCGTTGATGCCGGAATAGGCGAGCTGGATGCCGGCCAGCGCGCCATGCTGGTGCATCGCCTTGGCCATTTTCGCCAGCGCCGGAATGTCCGCGTCGTCCCACAGCCTGAGTTCGATGAAGGGCGTGATCTCCGAGGTGTGGTGCATCTCCGTCTGCTCGGTGAAAATGACGCCCCAGCCGCCTTCGGACTTCATGCGCCTCATCTCGGCCGCGGCCGAAGGATCGCGATAGCCGCCGCCATTGCAATGCGGCACCTGGTAGAAGCGGTTCTTGGCCGTGACCGGGCCGATCTTCATCGGCTCGAACAGAATGTCGTAGCGTGGGTCGCGCATATGAGCTTCCTTGGTCCTATCTCTGCCGAGACTACCCATAAGTTGGCGCAGTCGCGGGAAAACTACGGATTTCTTCTGCGCCGATTAGGACGCGCCTAATCGCGCATACACGGATTAGCCTGCGATAAACCGGGGCTGAGCCAAATGCGACTTCAACGCCGCCGCGCCGCGATGCTACACAGCCGGTTGCGGCGATGGGAAAAGAAATGGACAGCACCACGATCCTCGAACGGCTGATCGCCTTCCCGACGGTCAGCCGCGACTCCAATCTCGATCTCATCGGCTATGCGGCGGAGCTACTCGGAGCACACGGCATTGCCACTCAGATCATTCCCAGCGCCGATGGCCACAAGGCCAATCTGTTTGCCACCATCGGCCCGGCCGACAAGCCCGGCGTGATGCTGTCCGGCCATACCGACGTCGTACCCGTCGACGGCCAGAACTGGACGCTGCCGCCCTTCGCCATGACCGAGCGCGACGGCAAGCTCTATGGGCGTGGCGCGGCGGATATGAAAGGCTTCGTCGCCTCGGCTCTCGCCTGCTGTCTCAAGGCCTCGAAGATGACGCTTCAAACACCTTTGCACCTGGCGCTCTCCTATGACGAGGAGATCGGCTGCCTGGGCGTGCGCGACCTGATCGAGATGCTCGGTGCAGCACCCCAACGCCCGCTTTTGTGCATCGTCGGCGAGCCGACCAACATGCAGGTGGCGACCGGCCACAAGGGCAAGCTCGCGGCGCGCGCTCTCTGCAAGGGACGCGAAGGCCATTCGGCCCTCGCCCCCCTGGCGCTCAACGCCATCCATCTCGGTTGCGATTTCGTGCAGGCCCTGCGCGACGTGCAGGATCGGCTGGCCCGCGACGGCGCCCGTGACGGCGATTACGACATCCCCTACACGACCGTGCATGTCGGCAAGATCAATGCCGGCGTGGCGCTCAACATCGTGCCCAATCTCTGCCAGGTCGATTTCGAGATCCGCAACGTTGCCGCCGACGATGCGATGGTCATTCTGGACCGGCTGCGCGACGCCGCCGCACACATTGCCCGGGATGCCGCCTCGATCGCCGCCGAAGCTGCTATCGACATCGAGATCACCAACACCTATCCGGGCCTCGACACTCCGGCCGCATCGGAAGCCGTGGCCTTCGTCAAATCATTGACCGGCGCCAACAACACCATGAAGGTCGCTTTCGGCACCGAGGGCGGTTTGTTCAGCCGCGATCTCGGCACGCCGGCCGTCGTCTGTGGTCCGGGCTCGATGGCGCAGGGGCACAAGCCGGACGAATTCGTCAGCGTCGAGCAGCTGCGGCGTTGCGACGAGATGCTGGAAAGGCTGCTGTTGCGGCTCGCCGACGGCTGGCCGTGATCTTCCTTATTTCACGATGCGTTCGGTGCCGAAGACGCCCTGCTCCAGGACGAAACGCCGACAGTGCTCGATGAAGGCCTGCACCGTCAGCGTGCGGTGCTCGGCATTGGGCAAGGCAATGCCCATGGTCAGCGGCCTGAGATCGCCCAGCAAGGGCACGAACACCAGCAATTTGCCATCCGGCGACATGGTGTTGAGCGGCCGCATATTGGCGATGCCGTAGCCGAAGCCGTTGGCAACCATCGAGCGCATGACGGCGATGTCGCCGGTGCGCTCGGCGATCTTGGGTCGCAGACCCTGGAAGGCCGACAGGAAATATTCCCTGCTGTAAGGCAGGTCGAGCAGCACCATCGGTTCGTCGACCAGTTCCTCCGGCGTGATGCCGGCTTTCCCCGCCAGGCGATGC
>JAEKLU010000071.1 GCA_019509685.1 Mesorhizobium sp.
CGAGCAGCGTTTTGGGCTGAAGCTGGGTGAAATCCGTGTCGTCGACAAACCCCGCGCCTGGCCGCTTGGCCTGACGCTCGCCCGCGCCTTCGTCGCGCCACGCATCGCGCTTGCCGGCGACGCCGCGCATGGCATCCACCCGATCGCCGGCCAGGGCCTCAACCTCGGCTTCAAGGATGTCGCCGCTTTGGCCGAAGTCGTGGTCGAAGCCGACCGGCTGGGCCAGGACATCGGCGCGCTCGACGTGCTGGAGCACTACCAGCAATGGCGCCGCTTCGACACGCTGCAGATGGGCATCACCACCGACGTGTTGAACCGCTTGTTCTCCAACGACATCAACCCGCTGCGCGCCGTGCGCGACATCGGCCTAGGCCTCGTCGAGCGCATGCCCAGGCTGAAGGAGTTCTTCATCCGCCAGGCGTCGGGCCTGTCCGCCGACACGCCGCGGTTGTTGAAGGGCGAAGCGATCTGACGTTACAGTACAGCGCTGCCGCGCAAATTCAGGTCAGGCCTAGGCGAAAATGGTGGGTTCCGAGAACCGGAGCGGAGCGTACTTTTCGTACGTGAGCACCGGAAGCGCAGGAAGCCGCCATTTGCAGGCCGGCCTCACCTGAATTCTAGTTCACCTCGAAGCCGAGCTTCTGCCGCAGCCTCAGCATCCGCTGGTCGGCAATCCGCAGGCTGTCACCGCCGCCTTGCGCGACCCGGTTCAGCATCTGCAGCAAATCTTCCCGCTCATGCGGATCGAGCCGTTCGCGCAGGAACGGCGCCAACTTGTCGATGACGATCGTGGTGTCGTCGATCTGGGCTGCTGCCCATTTGGCGTAGACGACGGCCTCGTCAGTCTTCTTCGGGTTTTCCGCGATCTGCGAGATCACCTCGCGGATGACTTTTTCGCGCGGCGGCAGGACCGGACCTTGCTCCGAAACCATCGCGGTGATCAGCGTCGCCGCCGCCACCACCGGATCGTCGATCGCCGTCAATGGAGACAGTGCGGCCTGCTTGCGCAGCTTCTTGCGGCGGATGTTTCCCTGGACGCGCCCGACGACGTCGGCAACCTCGCGCGCCGCCTCGTTCATAGCCTTCATCCGGTACCACCAGAGCGCCGCCGCGCCCAGGACGCCGAGAATAGCAATCAGAAAAGGCATGCGAACGTCCCCCGAAACCGCGACGACGATAGGAGAACTCTTGGATTGCTTCAACACGCAAGAGTTGCCGCCAATGACGAATCTTCGCGTCGTCGACGCCATGACTCGGCCGAGCGCCGCCTATTGTCTGGACCCAACCTTGCGGGACCAGCACAACAGGCGTTATCGCGCCTATTGCGGCCTTGCCGATACGCTGCGATCGTTCTGGGCCGAACAGGCCGCAGGACAAAGTAGAACACCGTAATGACCAAACGGCTCGATGGCGACTACGACTACATCATCGTCGGCGCAGGCACCGCCGGCTGCGTGCTGGCCAACCGCCTGAGCCAAAACCCGGCGACGCGCGTGCTGCTGCTCGAAGCCGGCGGCAGCGACAATTACCATTGGGTGCACATCCCGGTCGGCTATCTCTATTGCATCGGCAATCCGCGCACCGACTGGATGATGAAGACCGCGCCCGAAGCCGGCCTCAACGGCCGCTCGCTGGTTTATCCGCGCGGCAAGGTGCTGGGAGGCTGCACCTCGGTCAACGGCATGATCTACATGCGCGGCCAGGCGGCGGACTATGACGGCTGGCGGCAGATGGGCAATGTCGGCTGGGGCTGGGACGACGTGCTGCCTTATTTCCTCAAATCCGAAGACCACCATGCCGGCAAGACCAACCTGCATGGTTCCGGCGGTGAATGGAAAGTGGCGCGGCAACGCCTGTCCTGGCCGATCCTCAACACGGTGCAGGAGGCGGCCAAGCAATTCGGCATCATGCCGCGCGAGGATTTCAACGACGGCGACAATGAAGGCTCAGGCTTCTTCGAGGTGAACCAGGATAAGGGCGTGCGCTGGAACACGGCTAAGGCGTTCCTGCGGCCGGCGCTGCGGCGGCCGAACCTGCGGCTGGTCGTCAACGCCCATGTCGAGAAGGTGCTGTTTGAAGGCAAGCGCGCGACAGGCATTCGCTACCGCGCCGGCAGCGAGACCATCGAGGCAGAGGCCGGGCGCGAGGTGCTGCTGACGGCCGGCTCGATCAACACGCCGAAGCTGCTCGAGCTTTCCGGTGTCGGCCAGCCGGACCGCCTCGCCGGACTGGGCATCGAGGTCGTCCACGCCAGCCCTGATGTCGGCGAAAACCTGCAGGACCATCTGCAGATCCGCACCGTCTACAAGGTGTCGTCGGCGCTGACGCTCAACACGCTGGCCAACAGCCTGACCGGCAAGGCGCGCATCGCGCTGCAATATGCCTTTGCCCGCTCGGGGCCGATGTCGATGGCGCCGAGCCAGTTCGGCATGTTCTCGAAATCCGATCCGTCGATGGCGACGCCGGATCTGGAATATCATGTCCAGCCGCTGTCGACCGACCGGCTCGGCGACCCGCTGCACCCCTTCCCGGCGATCACCATGTCGGTGTGCAATCTGCGCCCCGAGAGCGTCGGCTCGGTGCACGCCACGACGCGCGAGCTGGCGGTGCAGCCAGAAATCCGGCTGCATTATCTCTCGACGGTCCGCGACCGCGAGGTCGCGCTGCGCTCGGTGCGACAGGCGCGCAGCATCATGACCGCCAAGGCGCTCGCAGCCTTCCAGCCAGAGGAGATATTGCCGGGTCTCGCCCACCAGTCCGACGACGATTTGCTGCACCAGATCGGCTTGATCGCGACGACGATCTTCCATCCGGTCGGCACCTGCCGGATGGGCGTCGACAACCGCGCGGTCGTCAGTCCAGACCTCAGCGTAATCGGTGTCGAGGGTCTGCGCGTCATCGACGCCTCGATCATGCCGCGCATCGTCTCCGGCAACACCGCCTCACCGGTGGTCATGATCGCCGAGAAGGCGGCGGACATGATCCGCCGCGCGTGAGCCCGCGAGAGCTTTACGATCCCGGTACGTTGTAGATTGCCCTGATTTCGACCGTGCCGATCTCGGCCAGCGGAATATCGGCGGCAATCTTCAACGCCTCGTCGAGATCCGCCGCCTCGATCATCACGAAGCCGAGCAGCTGCTCCTTGGTTTCGGCGAACGGCCCGTCGGTGACCAGCGTCTTGCCCTTGCGCCGCCGCAGCGATTTCGAGGTCTTCACCGATTGCAGCGCCTGCGCGATGATCAGCTTGCCTTGGCCCTCCAGCGTCCGGTTGTGAGCCAGCGAATCGGCGTCTAGCCTTGCCCCGCGTTCCGGGATCAGCGCGTAAAGGTCCTTTTCCTCGCCATAGACCAGCAGCACATACTTCATTTGAATTCCCCTTCCTGCAATGAACCATAAGAGGCGATGACGAGCGTGTCAGCCTCGCGCGCGGCGTGGTCGAGAATGCATGCGCCTATGCCAATGACGGCGACGGCCGCAAGCAGCCGGCCGAGACCGGATGCCGGGGGATCGAGCCAGGGGTCTTGCCGCCGGGCGATTGGGCGCTTCCAGAGCGTGAAAAGCAGATTGTCCATTTCGAACCTCCATCCGGCCGCGAAAATCCATGGCCGCCCGCAGGACGATCCGGCCGACCGGAAGTCGACATTTTTGCACGCGCATTTTTTTGAAAGATTTTTGGACCCGCCGGAGACGCTGGC
>JAEKLU010000072.1 GCA_019509685.1 Mesorhizobium sp.
TAATGCATGTCGCCCAGAAGTGTGCAGCGGTTCTGGGACAACGACATGCATAAAAACAAAGACTTAAAGCGTGTCGCCTGAATCCGTTCACGGTACACGACAGTCAGGGTGAGAACGGGATGATGTGTTTGGATTGAAGATTCCTCAGCAAAGGATCTTCGTCCATGACACTGATTCATTCCGCTCTCATCGAGACGTTAGGTCGGCACTTTTCGCTAAGCAAGAGCCGGCTTGTGACGCTTGCGGTGCTGATCGCCGGACTTGCCCAGTCGCGTAGCGTCAACCTTTCGCATCTGGCCGTGCATCTGTGCGGTCCGGCGCGCCATGCCTCGAAGTATCGGCGGCTACAGCGGTTCTTCCAGTTCGCCCGGCTCGACCAGGCCGTGGCGGCGCGGCTCGTGGTGCATATGCTCAACCTGGAGCGGCCCAAATATCTGGCGCTCGATCGCACCAACTGGAAGCTCGGATCGCGCGACATCAACATCCTGATGCTGGCCATCGTCACCCGTCGCTTCCGGGTGCCGCTGCTGTTCACCTTGCTGCCGCATCAGGGCAACTCCGACACCGGCCACCGCATCGCGCTGATGCGCCGTTATCTCAGCCTGTTTCCCGCCGCCTCCATCCGCTGCCTGCTCGCCGACCGTGAGTTCATCGGCGCCGAATGGATGGATTTCCTCAACGAAAACAATATCCCCTTCGCCATCCGCGTGAAGATCGACATGACCGTCACCCTTGAAGACGGCCACACATGGTCGCTTGCCGCGCTCCTGCGGCGCGGGCGGGCAACCCTCGTCAAGGGGCAAATCAACGGAACGGCAGGCGTCACGCGCGAAGCTGTTTGCCTCGCCGCCAAACCCCTTGGCAACGGCGAATGGCTGATCACCCCAAGCAGGCGCTCAATGACTACCGAAAGCGGTGGGGTATCGAGTGCCTGTTCGGTGACGCCAAGACCCGTGGCCTCAATCTCGAGGACACCCACATCACCAATCCCGAGAAGCTCGCAAGCCTCATCGTCATCGTGATGCTCGCCATCACATGGGCCTACCGATGCGCCACCCAGACCATGGGCATGAAGGCCATACCCCGCAAAAGCCACGGCCGCCGCGAAAAATCCTGGTTCCGCATCGGTCTCGACGCACTCAGAGACTGGATCGTCAACTGCCCCAAAGCAGCCGCCCACGCGTGGCTCGAAAAAGCACCCCGAAGATCGATGATAAGCTCAAAAAACGCCTGAGTCGTGTACCGTGAACGGATCCAGTCGATGCGCTTTAAGTCTTTGTTTTTATGCATGTCGTTGCCCCAGAACCGCTGCACACTTCTGGGCGACATGCATTAGCCGGTGGCCTTCATCCAATGCCGCATCGTCGTCACCGAAAGCGCCAGCTGCGGCGCCGGATAGATTTCCTCGCCGAAGGTCGCCGCCGCGCGCCAGCCCCAGCGAGGGTCGGCGAGGAATGCGCGCGCCAGCGCCACCATGTCGGCGCGACCGTCGGCGACGATCGCCTCGGCCTGGCTTGGGTCGTCGATCAGTCCCACGGCGCGCGTCGGAATGCCGGCACCCTTGCGCACGGCCTCCGCCAGATGCACCTGGTAGCCGGGGCCGGGCGGCACCTGCTGCAGGGGCGAATTGCCGCCGCTGGAGCAGCACAGATAGGCGATGCCCTCGGCCTTCAGCGCCTTGGCAACCTCGATCGCGTCGTCGACGTCGAAACCGCCATCGACCCATTCCGTCACCGAAAGGCGCGCGCCCAGCATCATGGTCGGGGCGGCCTTCCTCACCGCCCTTGCGATTTCGAGCGCAAAGCGCATGCGGTTTTCCAGCGACCCGCCCCAGCGGTCGGTGCGCTGGTTGGAGAGCGGCGAAAGGAACTGGAAGATCAGATAGCCATGCGCCGCGTGCAGTTCGGCAAAATCGAAGCCGGCGCGCTCGGCGCGAACGGCCGACTGCGCAAAACGCGCAATGAGCTCAAGGATCTCATCATCCTCCAACGCATGCGGGACATTCCAGCCTGCGTCATAGGCGATGGCAGAGGCCGAGACCGTCTGCCAGGGATCTTCGCCAGGCTGCAGCGGACCGCCGCCTTCCCAGGGTTTCCGGTTGGAGGCCTTGCGGCCGGCATGGGCAAGCTGGACGCCGAATTTCGTGCCGGGCGCGGCGACGCGCCTTGCGGCGTCGAGCGTACGCTTGGCGGCCGCCTCGTTGTCGTCCGAATAGAGGCCGAGGCAGCCATGCGAGATGCGGCCCCGCCGCTCGACATCGGTCATCTCGACGGTAACCATGCCGGCGCCCGACATTGCGAGGTTCATCCAGTGACAGAGATGCCAGTCGCTGGCCGAGCCGTCCTCGGCCGAATACTGGCACATAGGGGCTACCGCGATGCGGTTGGGGAAGGTGAGGCCGCCGAGGGTGATCGGCTGGAAAAGCGATGACGTCATAAAACGGGCTCCTGGAGGGATACCGCTATCTAGGCAGTCGCGGCGCTCCGCGCCAGACACGAGCCGGTGAAACTCCCGCTGGACCAGTCGGTTTCCAGGATTGCGCGGCTGGCCTTTCGCCGATAGACGCAATTCCAGACGAGGGCTACGCGAAGCCGCCGAACCTGACCGTTTCACATGCTTCCTGAAATTGCTCTAACCCTTTGCCGCCAATACGGAGGTCGTCATGGAAGATCGCGTTCGCATCCGTTCGGAGGAGGTCCTTTCGGACGACTGGGCGGTGCTGAAGAAGACAGTGCTCGATTATCGCCGCCGCGACGGGCGATGGGAGACGCAGATCCGCCAGACCTACGATCGCGGCGACGGCGCGGTGATCCTGCCGTTCGATCCACAGCGCTCGACCGTGCTGCTGGTGCGGCAGTTCCGCTTCCCGGCTTACGCCGTGGGCCACAGCGAGCCGCTAATCGAGGCCTGCGCCGGGCTGCTCGACGAAAACGACCCTGAAACCGCCATTCGCAAGGAGGCGGAAGAGGAACTGGGTTACCGCTTGAAGGACGTCGAGCGGCTGTTCGCACCTTTCATGAGCCCGGGCAGCGTGACGGAACGGCTCTGGTTCTTCACCGCGCGCTATTCGCCGGCCGACCGCATTTCCGACGGCGGCGGCGCGCCGGAGGAGGGCGAGGACATCGAGGTTCTGGAAATACTACTGGACGAGGCGCTTGCCGCCATCGCCGACGGCCGCATCGTCGACGCCAAGACGATCATCCTGATCCAGCACCTGAAGCTTAATCCTATCAAGTCTTGAGCCTGCCATGCACGGCTCTGCCGGACACAGCCAGCCGTTGCAGGCCCGTGAACGCTGTCTGAAAATATCCTGACGATTGAAGTTCTTTTTGAACAGCATTGCCCTCGCCACGTACGCGGATAAGGCATATGCTAAAAAGTTGGCCGGCCGGCAGGTGACGGAGCCAGCCGACGGGAGCGGGAGATGCCGCCTTAAGCAACGGAGCTTTTCCCGCGCGATCTCAAGATAATCTGCTTCGGCCCAATCTCTTTGGCGATTTCGGCTGCGATTACTTTTATTTACTGGAGGAGAAATCAGCTTTACTGGAGGAGAATCTCATGCATTACCTTCAACGACGCGAATTCATCGGTCAAGGCAGCGCCGCCCTTGCGGCCTTGGCATGCTTCCATTCACGGTTCGCCTACGCTTTTCCAAGCAGGGCGGGGGAGACCGTGATTCCATGGCTTGATCAGCCGCTCCCCAATCCCGTTCCGACCGTCATCCAGAGTCAGCTTGTCTGGGAGGACATGGATTCATGGGTGACGCCTAATGAGAAGTTCTTCAGCATCGCGCATTTTGATCGGCCAACCATTGATGCGAACGCCTGGAAGCTGGAAATCGATGGGTTGGTGAAGAAGGCTCTGAGCCTGTCTCTTGCCGACCTCAAGGCGCGGCCGCGCCAGGAGGTGGTTTTCACCGTAGAATGTTCAGGCAATCACGGTTTTCCATTCTTTACTGGCGGCATTGGCAACGCCCGCTGGGCTGGCACGCCGCTCGCCGCCATACTTGAAGAGGCAGGCGTGAAGGAAAACGGCATCGAAGTTGTTTTTTGGGGCACTGATGTCGGCGATATCGCTCTCAAAGACAACAATCGCGACGTCAAGATGCACCAGAATTTAGCCCGCAGCATGTCTCTCACAGACGCGATGAGCCCCAACAACATTCTCTGCTACGAGATGAATGGGGCCGCTTTGCCGCAACCCAACGGTTTCCCGGTGCGGCTCATCGCGCCCGGCTGGTACGGCATCGCCAACGTCAAATGGCTCAAGCGCATTGAGATTCGCAACACGCGCTTCATGAGTCTGTTGATGGGCCGAGACTACGTGACCATTCGCGAGGAAGAGCACAATGGCGAGACGGTGTGGGCCGAGACCTCAGTCGGCCGTGCGCTGCTGAAATCCGCGCCCGCC
>JAEKLU010000272.1 GCA_019509685.1 Mesorhizobium sp.
GTGATCGAAAACACCTTCTTGTTGCCTTCGCTCGACGAGACGGCATAGCCGGCCTCTTCCAGGAAGGTCAGCGTCGGGTAGACCACGCCCGGGCTCGGGCTGTAGATGCCGCTGGTGCGCTCCTCGAGCGCCTTGATGATGTCGTAGCCGTGGCGCGGCGCCTCGGCCAGCAGCGACAGCGTGATCAGCTTGAGATCGCCATCGGCCAGCATGCGGCCGGCGCGAAAGAAGTCGCCAGGGCCACCGCGTCCACCGCCCCTGCCGCCATGACCGAACGGACCGAAACCGCCGCCGCGGCCACCGAATTTGCCGGCCATATGCATGAACATGCGCTCGCCGAAATGATTTTGTCTGTGCATTGCTTGCTCCTTGCGCTCTATCTTACGATATATCTTAAATAGGCGCATGCTGTCGTGGAGTCAAGATATATCTTACGATGTATCGAAGATGTCGCCAAGGGCGGCCTGTACGGCCTGCCCGGGAACGTCACGATCCGCCTACCAGTGGCCCTTGCGCCGGTTCCAGGCGTAGAGAAGATCGGCAAAGCGGTCATAGGCAAAGCGCGTGAAGGGCTGCGTGGCGGGATTGCCGAACAGCGCCGCGAGCCAGCCCTCCCCTGGTGTCTGGCGCCAGACTGCGATCGCCACATCGGCACCGACCAGCAGCCTGCCCTCGGCATCGGTGGCATGCAGGCGCCGGCGGGTATCCTCGATCGAGGCGCCGAAGGCGCAAAGCGCTTCAGGTTCGAAATTGACGTCGCGGAATTCGACATAGCCCGCGTTGACCGCCTCGACCAGCCGCCGCTTCTGGTGGTTGATGCCGGCATCGCACACCGGACAGCGGGTGTTGTACCAGACGGTCAGCAAAGGCTTCGGCATGGCGCCACTATCGGGAATGCGGCGCGGCTTCGCAACTGCCGCGCCGATCCCTTCAGTTGCCTTACCCGAGCGAGCTGATGATCTCGCGGTAAGCGAATTCCGGAAACGCCTTCATCGTCCGCGTCTTGACACTGCCGCCCGACGACAACAGCAGCGCGAAGCGGGCAAGCACCGCATCGTCCGGGGCTTCGACAATGGCGACCATGTCGCATTCGCCCATGGTCAGATAGAACGACTTGAACGATCCGCCCATTTCCCCCAGCAGCTTCTTGGCGGCATCGAGCCGTTTCGGCGACTCGCGCACATTCTTGGCACCCAGCTCGGTCCAGTTGATAAGCACGATGTAGGTTGTCATGGCACACCTCCTCCGGGCCACGGTGCGGGCGTCTGGCCGTTGACGGCCGACGCCGGGCGGGCATCCGGCTTGTCGCCCACAAATGCATCCGACGCGGGAATTATCCTCCTGTCGAGCGGCCCCGGCAAGGCGGTGCTCGCGAATGAAAAAAGGGCGCCCGAGGCGCCCTTTCGATTTGCTTGTCTTTTCCGGATCAGCTGTCGAGGAAGCTGCGCAGCTTGCGGCTTCTGCTCGGATGCTTGAGCTTGCGCAGCGCCTTGGCTTCGATCTGGCGGATACGCTCGCGCGTCACCGAGAACTGCTGGCCGACTTCTTCCAGCGTGTGGTCGGTGTTCATGCCGATGCCGAAGCGCATGCGCAGCACGCGTTCCTCGCGCGGCGTCAGCGAGGCCAGCACGCGCGTGGTGGTCTCGCGCAGATTGGCCTGGATCGCGGCGTCGATCGGCAGGATCGCCATCTTGTCCTCGATGAAATCGCCCAGATGCGAATCCTCCTCGTCGCCGACCGGCGTTTCGAGCGAGATCGGCTCCTTCGCGATCTTCAACACCTTGCGCACTTTTTCGAGTGGCATGGCGAGCTTTTCGGCCAGTTCCTCCGGCGTCGGCTCGCGGCCGATCTCGTGCAGCATCTGGCGCGAGGTGCGCACGATCTTGTTGATCGTCTCGATCATGTGCACAAGCCACGGTTGGTGTATTTCTTGGCGATCGAGATGACCAGGCGCAGATTCGCCTCGACCATTTCCTTCTTGGCGATCGCGGCCTCGCGCTCGCCCTTCTGCACCTGATTGACGATCTTGCGGAATTCCAGGATCGAGATCGCCGTCTCGGTGGCGAGGTTCTGGATCTCGGCGCGCAGCTCCTTGATCGTGTCCTTCTCGTTCTTGGTGAATTCCTTCCAGCCGCGCGACGTCAGGTTGGCGATCGAGCGCATCCAGTTCGGATCGAGCTCCGAGCCCTGATATTCCTTGAGGAACTCCTCGCGGCGCACGCCATAGCTTTCGGCGAGCCGCAAAAGCTTACCTTCGTTCTGCACCAGGCGCTTGTTGATGTCGTAGAGCTGCTCGACCAGCGCCTCGATGCGCGCGGCGTTGAGCGACAGCGACTTCACCGCCTTGATCAGCTGGTCCTTCAGCTCCTTCAGCCGGCGGTCCTGGCTGGGCGAAAGCGTGCCGGCCGCGGCCAGGCGGTTCTCGACCTGCTGGTCCTGCAGCTTGCGGAGCTTCTTGTAGGTGTCGGCAATGACATCGAGCGTCTCCATCACCTGGGGGCGCAGTTCCGCTTCCATCGCCGCCAGCGACAGGCTGGCCTCGTCCTCGTCGTCTTCCTCTTCCTCGAGCCCGCGCATGTCGCCGCCGACATTGGTGATGTCGTCTTCCTCGTCGCGCTGGGCGGCGCGTCCGCGCGGCTTCTCTTCGGGCTTGGGCGCTTCCTCGATGCGCTCGACGACCGGCGCCTGCTTGGCCTCGGGGCCGGCATAGGTCGCTTCGAGGTCGATGATCTCGCGCAGCAGGATCTTGGATTCGTTGAGTTCGTCGCGCCAGATGATGATGGCCTGGAAGGTCAGCGGGCTTTCGCACAAGCCGGCAATCATCGTCTCGCGGCCGGCCTCGATGCGCTTGGCGATGGCGATTTCGCCCTCGCGCGACAGAAGCTCGACCGAGCCCATCTCGCGCAGATACATGCGCACCGGATCGTCGGTACGGTCGGTCGGCTCTTTCTTGGTGGTCGTGGCGGCGACGGCTGTGCCGGTCTGCTCGGCAAGCTCGTTGGCGTCTTCCTCGGCGTCGGCCGGCGTTTCAGCCTCAGCCTCTTCACCGACCTCGTCATCCTCGACGACGTTGATGCCCATGTCGGAGAGCATCGCATTGATGTCTTCGATGCGATCGGGGTCGGTCTCTTCCGAGGGAAGCACCGCGTTCAATTCGTCGAGCGTGACATAGCCGCGTTTCTTCGCGGCCTTGATCATCTTCTTGACAGCATCGTCGGAAAGGTCGAGCAGAGGCCCATCGGTGGTGCCTTCGCGTTCGGTCTCGACCTCTTCCTTTTCCTTTGTCGCCATTCTTTGTCGTCTCCAAGCGGCCGAATATCGAAGCCGCGTAAACTGCCGGACCGGTTATGCCGGATGCGCCCGCACCGGAACGCTTGTCACCGACCCGGCATCATCTCTTTTGTTTGATGCATCTCGTTGCCCCAAAACCGGTTTCCACTCTTGGGCGACATGCATTAAGTCCAGATTAACCCTGATATCTGGGGCAGGCTGTTTGCCTGTCCAGTCATCGCCTGTACCCCAAATCGCTCGATTTCCGCCGGCGCCGGGGCACGGTTAACGTTTCGAATCGTCCTGATTCCGCCAAACTGCCAGAAGGTCAAGCGCCTCTCGCATGATTCGCAGGAAAAAAGCGAATCAATTACCCGACTTAGAGGCGTCGATTCGACGCGCTGCACATTTCCACTTCACTTCCAATGGCAATATCGGCCTAAACGCGGCCAACCCTGCCCGAGGACACGCCGAACCCTTCGATCAGCGCTTCCGTTGCCTGCACATCTTTGAATTGCGCTTGAATCTCGACGAGATGCCGGAAGTTTTCATCCGAAGGGTCTGCATCGAGCGCCGCCTGCGCCTGTTTCAGCTCTCTATGTAAGGTGCGGGCGCTGCGCTGCAAGTGCAGCGCCTGGTTGAAGGCGTCGCGGGCGTCGTCAAGTGCTGCCGTTTCCAGCGCCGGCCATTGCCGCGCGCGCTTGATCAACTCCACCGCTCGTTCCCAGATGCCGCCGCAGCCGGCCCGCTCTATCGTCGCGATGACCGAGGCGCGCTCGTTGGCGGCGTCATGCGCCATGGCATCGAGGATGGCGGCATGCAGGCGCCCCAGATCCGAGTTGGCAAGATCGAGGAATTCGACATGGGCGAAATTCTCGTCGATCAGCGCCGGATGGTTGACCAGCGCCACGATGATCGTCGCTTCGCGCACCGACATCCCCTCGCCGCCGCGCTTGACCAGCGCGGACTGGCCGAGGCTTTCAGTGATCGTCATGCGACCGCCACCAGGCTTCGCGAATTGTCCACCGGGTGCGGGCTTGCCCTTGCCCCGCTCGCCTTGTCGGCCGCCATCCTGGCGGCCCTGCCCGGCGCCGCGCTGGGAACCGAAAAAGCTCAGCTCCCGCTCGCGCATTGCCTGCTGGTAGTGATAGCGCGTGCTTTCGTCGCGGATGCGACTGGTCAACTCGCGCAGCGTCTTTCCCAGCTCCGCCCGCCGCTCCGGCGTGTCGAAGACACCGCCCGCCGTCTCGCGCATCCACAACAGGTCGACCAGCGGCCGCGCATCGGCAAGCACGGCGCGGAACGCGTCCGGTCCTTCGGCCTTGACCAGATCGTCAGGGTCCTTGCCTTCCGGCAGCAGCGCAAAACGCGCCGAGCGCCCGGCCTGCACCGAGGGCAGTGCCAGATCCGCGGCTCGCCACGCAGCTTTCAGCCCGGCTTTGTCGCCGTCGAAGCACAGCATCGGCTCGGGCGCCATGCGCCAAAGCAATTCGAGCTGGTTTTCGGTAAGCGCGGTGCCGAGTGGCGCCACGGCATTCTCGAAGCCGGCCTGCGCCAGCGCGATCACGTCCATATAGCCTTCGACGGCAATCACGGTGCCGCCCTTGGCCAGCGCCTTGCGGGCGCGGGCAAAATTGTAGAGCACATTGCCCTTGTGGAAGAGCTCGGTGTCGGGCGAGTTCATGTATTTGGCCAGCGCATCGGGCGCCAGCGCGCGGCCGCCAAAGGCGATGATCTTGCCGCGCGAATCCGGGATCGGAAACATGATGCGGTCGCGGAACCAGTCGTAGGAGACCGGTACGTCATCGCCATGCCGCACCAGCCCGCAGGCCTCGATGTCGGACTTCGGCACGCCCTTGGCGGCAAGATGTTCCTTGAGCGCGTTGCGGCTGTCGGGCGCGTAGCCGAGCCGGAACGACTGCTGCGTCGCCGGCGTCAATCCACGGTCGCGCAGATAGGCGCGAGCCTTGGCGCCCTCGGGCCCCTGCAGGCGATCCTGGAAGAAGGCGGTTGCCATCTCCATGACGTCGGTCAGGCTGGCGCGTTCCTTCTCGCGCCGTTCCTCCCGCTCGTCGCGCACCGGCATCGGCACGCTGGCCATGTCGGCGATTTTCTCGACCGCTTCGGGAAAGCTCAATCCCTCGAGCTCGGTGAGGAACTTGAAATGGTCGCCCGACACCGAGCAACCGAAGCAATGGTAGCGGCCTTTTTTGTCCTCGCAATGGAAGGACGGGCTCTTCTCGCCATGGAACGGACAGCAGGCCCAATAGTCGCCGCGCGAGGCGTTGGTCTTCTTGCGGTCCCACGCGACGCGCTGACCTATGACCGAGGAAATCGGAACACGGTCGCGGATCTCGTCGAGAAAGGCGGGCGGAAAGCGCATCGGGGAAAGCTCGTTTGGCCTCCATATAATCATGCCGTCCGGGCGCGACGACTCTGCAGTGCCAATAGTACCCGCTTTTCACAGACAAAAAGAAGGCGGCCGAGCGGCCGCCTTCTTTTGGATTGGATTGTCGCCGGATTACTGCGCGGCGATCGCGCCGAAGATGATGCCGGAGAGAATGCCGACCAGCACATAATCGTTGCCGACGCGGATCCACTCCTGGCCGGGGCCGGGACGGCGCAGGCCGTGGCGGTTCCAGTCGCGGACCGACTGATGGCGCTTCCAGTCGGAATAGCGCTGGCCATTGCGCCAGTTGTGGCGCCCGTGGTCGCGGCCATTGTCGCGCTTGACGATGACCTTCTTCTGGATGACGCGCTTCTTCACGTCCCGGTGGGTGCCTGACTTCCGCCAGTCGACCTGGGTGTAGTCCGACTGCGGCGCGCTCGGCTGGGCAAGCGGCGCGGCCTGGCCCGAAAAGGCCGACGCGGCCAGCATCGAGGCGGTGACAGCGGAAAGTATGAGACGCTTCATGGTCGGTATTCCTTGTTGTCGATAGCCAGAGGAATAGCCGCCAGGGGATGAACTGAAGCTGAACACCTGCATTACAATTCTGTAATGGTTTCCGTTACTTGCGCTGACTCTTTTGAATACGCCTTCAAGTCGCGCCCGACCATGGCCCGGCATGAGAGATCACGGCGCGGGTATCGCCCTCGTGGCGCACGCAACCAATGTGTCTTGCATTCATTTCCGACATGCGCCGTCGAGCGCAGACGATCATGACATCAGTAAAATCTATTATCCGGCTAATGTTAATTGGTATATTTCGGTGCATTGACATGACAGAGATTCGCACCCCCCTTCTTGCCGTCAAGGCCGCCTTGCGAGGCCGACCGTGAGCGGCTCCGTCGTCCTGCTGCACCTTGCCGGCGCGGTGGCGCTGATGCTGTTTGCCACCCGCATGGTGAAAACCGGCGTCGAGCGCGCCTACGGCGACGTGCTGCGCCACAAGCTGCGCGCCACCATGCGCAACCCGATCATGGCGGTGCTCGCCGGCACTGGCCTGGCCATCGCCTTGCAGAGCTCCACCGCGGTCACCTTGCTGGTCGGATCGTTCGCCGGTTCCGGCATCGTTTCGGGCGCCGCGGGCCAATTGGCCGTGCGCGGCGCCGAGATCGGCTCGGCGCTGGTGGTCAAGCTCTTGACTTTCGACCTCACGCTGCTGGTGCCGCTTTGCCTGATCACCGGCACGGTGATGTTCATGGCCACCGAGCGCCGCGACTGGCGCCAGACCGGCCGCATCCTGGTCGGTATCGGCCTTTTGATCCTGTCGCTGGAAATGATCGGTCAGGCTTCCGAGCCGCTGCGCAACAGCCAACTCATGCCCGTGATCATCAATTACTTCTCCAGCGATTCCATCACCGCGTATCTGCTGGCGGCACTGATCACCTGGCTGTTCCAGTCGAGCATCGCCGCGGTCCTTTTGATGGCAACGCTCGCCGGCCGCGGCCTGATCAGCCCGGAACTCGGCGTGGTCCTCATCCTCGGCGTCAATCTGGGTTCCTCGATCATCGCGCCGATGCTGACCCGCTCGGCGGGACCCGCCGTGCGCGTGGTGCCGATCGGCAATCTCTTGATGCGCGGGCTGGGCTCGCTGGTCATGTTGATCCTGTTCATGATCGTGCGGCCGCATGTCGGCTTCCTCGGCGCGACGGCCGCCGATCAGATCGTCAACGCCCATATCCTGTTCAACGTCATCATCCTGCTCGCCGGCCTGCCGCTGGCCGGTTTCGTCTACCGGGCTTCGGAAAAGATCGTGGCACTCGGCACCAAGACAGAGCCGGCGGCCGCACTCGACGTCGTGGAACTATCGGCGCTGAACGAAAGCGCGCTCGATGTACCTAGCCAGGCGCTGGCCAACGCAACCCGAGAGGTTGTGCGGGTATGCGAGACGGTCGAGATCATGCTGAAGCGCATCATCGAGCTCTACGAGGACGCCGATAGTGCCAAGATCAAAGCGTTGGCTGCCCTCGACGACCGCGTCGACCGCAAGCATGCGGCCATCAAGCTCTATCTGGCCAAGGTCACCAAGAACCCGCTGACCGAGGACGAAGCGCTACGCTGCCAGGAACTGATCGGTGCCTGCGTCAAGCTCGAACAGGTCGGCGACATCATCGTGCGCAACATGCTGGTGCATGTGAAGAAGAAGTTCGACCGGGGGCTGGAGTTTACCGACGAGGGCTGGAGCGAATTGTGTGCCTTCCACAGCTCCGTGCTGGCCAATGCGCGACTTGCCTTCAATGTCCTTGTCTCGCGCGACCCGGAAACCGCTCGCCAGTTGGTGCTGGAAAAGGATCGGCTGCGCGATCGCGAGAAGGAAACCAGCGCCAGTCATTTCGTGCGCCTGCGCGATGGCACTGCCAAAAGCGTCGAAACCAGTTCGATTCACCTCGACACCATCCGCGACCTGAAGCAGATCAATTCGCTGCTGGCATCGATGGCCTATCCCGTCCTGGAAGAGCGCGGCCTGCTTGGCGGCTCGCGGCTGAAGGCAAGCTAGACATCGACCAGGACGCGCCATCGGGGGATCACCCCAAATTAGCCTTTGCCCATCCTCGCTTCCGTCGGCTAAGGATCGCGCAAAGGCCTATTGGGAGGACGATCGGTCGATGGATACCCATTCGCGCAGCTTCGCCAAGGCACTTTCCTGGCGCGCCACCGGCACGATCGACACCATGATCATCTCGCTGGTGGTGACCGGCAGCATCAAGCTGGCGGCCACCATCGGCGCGACCGAGGTCGTCACCAAATCGCTACTCTACTATCTGCATGAGCGCGCCTGGCTGAAGATCCCTTACGGACGCAAGACGGCCGCGTAAGGCACCGCTCAAGAAAAGCTAAAGCGGCGTCGACAATTTCTGCATTGCCGTTCGCGGCCAGGCGTGGTTTGAGGCGGCCATTCCTCTCAGGCCTGTTTGAATCATGCTGCCGCTGATTGCCCTGTTCCTTGCCGCTTTCGCCTTCGGTACCACCGAATTCGTCATCGCCGGCGTGCTGCCCGAGGTAGCGCAAGGCCTTGGCGTGTCGGTGCCGACCGCCGGCTATCTCGTCTCCGGTTATGCCTGCGGCATCGCCATCGGCGGGCCGCTTCTGGCGCTCGCCACCAGCAAGGTCTCGCGAAAGACTTTGCTGCTCTGCCTTGCCGTTGCTTTCACCCTTGGACAGGCGGCCTGTGCGCTGGCGCCCGACTTCACCTCGATGCTTCTGCTGCGCATCGCAATCGCCGTGGCGCACGGCACTTATTTCGGCGTCGCCATGGTGGTTGCCGTCAGCCTGGTGCGCGAGGACCAGCGCGGCCGGGCTGTCGCTGTCATCCTGTCGGGCCTCACCGTCTCCAACATTATCGGCGTGCCAGCCGGCACCGCGATCGGCGCCTTTTGGGGCTGGCGCGCGACCTTTTGGGTGATGGGCGGGCTGGGCATCGTTGCCATCATCGCCATGCTTGTGCTGCTGCCGCGCACCGCCGGCGCCACCAGCCGGCCGGCCGGGCTGGCGCGCGAGGTGCGCGTGCTGGGACGCCAGCAGGTCTGGACGTCGCTTATCCTCATGCTGATGTTGATGATCGGCCAGTTCGGGCTCTTCACCTACATCACGCCGACATTGCTCGAAGTCACCGGCCTCGATGAAAGCCTGATCCCCTGGGTGCTGCTGCTCAATGGCGTCGGCGCCACGATCGGCGTCTTCGTCGGCGGCAAGCTCTCCGACTGGAAGCTGATGCCGTCCTTGATCACCATGCTCGCCCTGCAGGCGGCGATGCTGGCCGCCATCTATGCCGTCGCCCCCTACCCGGTGCCGATGGTCGGAGCAATCGTCATCTGGGGCGGTCTCAACTTCGCCATCGGCGCGCCGATCCAGACCCGCATCCTCACCTGGACGGCGGACGCCTCCAACCTCGCCTCGTCGTTGATCCCGTCTGGCTTCAATGTCGGCATCGCCTTTGCCGCCTCACTGGGGGCGGCGATGCTGAACGCCGGTCTCGGCTACCGCAGCCTGCCGCTGGCAGGCGTGATCGCTATGCTGGTGGCGGTCGTGGTGGCCGTTGCCTCGCAGGCCTGGGAATGGCGCAGCCGCGCCATGCCGCCGCTGCCGGCGGCCGCGGAGTAAGCTAAAGCTCGATCCGGAACCTCAGGCTCTCCGCGCCGCCATAGGCGGCGTCCTCAAAGAAACGTTCGACCAGCCTGCCGCCATTGGCCGTTATCACCTTGTGCGAAGCCGGATTGCCCGGCTTGGCGGTGACCTCGACATAGTCGAGGCCGACCGCTCTTGCCTCCTCAAGCATCAGCCGCAACGCCTCGGTTGCATAGCCGCGGCCCCGCTTCCACGGCACCACGGCATAGCCGATATGGCCGAGCACATGCGATGGCAGCGTCGACGTGCCCTTTTGCCAGCGAAAGCCGATCGAGCCGGCGGCCTCGCCGTCCCAGATCCAGCGCCGGAAGCCCGGCAGCCGCGCAACCTTGGTGCCGTCGGGCAAGGCTATGGGCGGCCCTTTCGCCTGCGGATCGTCAAGGCCGGCGAGGAAGGCGACCGGGTCTTCCTCGATCGCCGCAAGCTGCTCGCGCGTCGCTTCGAGCAGTCGCACATTGTCGGGCGACCAGCCGCGTTCCAATGCGGCTTTGTAGGACGGCAAATGTTGCAGCGCGGGCTTGACGATCTCGATCATGGTTTTCCCTTGGCGAGACCAGCGGACATAGCCTCCAAGCAGGCTGCTCTCAAGCTGCCTGAAAGCGGATTTCGCCCTCGTTCAGGAAACACGTCTTGTCGAACAGCGACAAATCGAGCGGATTCGGCAACCGGATATCGCCGATATCCGGGAACGCAGATTGCGCGTGGCGGCTGTGGAGGCTCTTGTTGGCGTAATTCCCGCTCCAGCAGACGTTGCTAAACTAGAAGTGTTTCGCCGATGGATGCGAGGCCTTCTATGATCTATGGGTGATTCACAACGCTTCGACAGGAGGGGCAACCGGTGCGGTTGAAATCTGTTCCGCTGGGCGCGGCCATCTTTTGTCTTATCGCCGTTCTGGCGGTCCTGACGGTTTCCGTCAGTTCGTTCGCGGCGTTACGGCCATCGAGCATGCCGGACTGGCTGCAGCGCCATGTCGGCGATGGCGAAGGCCAGATTTCGCAAATCGTGCTGGAGCGGGCGCGCGCGCTCTACCAGAAGAAGGTGAGCGAAGGCTCAGTCAAGAATCCCTGCTATTTCGCCATGGACGCAACGCGTCCCGGCGACCTCGGCGGCAGCGTGCTTGGCCAGCGTTACTACATCGTGTGCGAAGCCAAGCAGGTCTTCCGCGCGGTCTCCTCGGGCCATGGCGGCGGCCGCAACCTGAAAGGCGCTGCCGATTTCTCCAATGGCAGGCGCTGCGCCAAGAACTTCGGCAATGCGATGGATTCCGAGCTGACCGCCGGCGGCGCTTACATAACCGCCGAGACCAAGACCTCGTTCAAGGGCTATTATCACGTCGGCGCCCAGGACGCGGTGTTCATGCGCACCTTCATCCAGTTCGACGGCGAAGGCGAAGCGGCGAACGCCAGGCAGCGCGTGATCGGCGGCCATCCAGCGGCAATTCTGAAGAGCGTGTGCATGCGCAAGAGCCCGCAAAGCTCTTACGCCGACCATGACGGCTTTGTCCCGTTCGGCAAGCTGGTGGATTATGCCGGCGGTCGCAGCAATGGCTGCACCAGTTGGTCGCCCGCCGATGCCGAGCAGATCATTCCGATGGTCAAGAACAATCCGACCACGCTCTACATCTACCCGGAATCGCGCGATATAGCCGCTGTCGCGCATGCGAAGGCCTCCGGCCAGTCGATGTCGGGCGCTGGTCTCTACTGGAACGCATCTTGTCTGAGCGAGATCGGCGCTCCGAAATTCTGGCCGAAAAAGACGCTGGAGCCGATCATCGCGCAGTACAAGAAGGACCATCCGGCACCGCCGCCGCAGCCGACGCCGATCTGCAAATAGCCGCGAGGTTGGAGCATTTCACCGTTTCATCGAAACGGTGAAATGCTCTAACTCTTTGTTTTTACGCAATTCCAGACGGAAAACCGCTCACACTTTTCCTGAAATTGCTCTAGCTACTGCAGCAGTCCCTTGATGATGGCGCTTGCCTTGGCGAAGTCCATCTGTCCGGCATATTTCTGCTTGAGCACGCCGATCACCTTGCCCATGTCTTTTTGGCTGGCGGCACCGGTCGCCGCGATGGCTTCGCGCGCAGCCGTGGTGATTGCGGCATCGTCGAGCTGCTTCGGCAGAAATTCGAGAATGATCTCCATCTCGGCGCGCTCCTTGGCCGCCAGTTCCGGCCGCTTGCCGTCCTCGAAGGCCTTGGCCGATTCCTCGCGCTGCTTCACCATCTTGGAAAGGATCTGCAGTACTTCGTCATCGCCGGCCGGCGGTTTGCCGGCGCCGCGATTGACGATGTCGCGGTCATGGATAGCGGCCTGGATCAGCCGCAGCGTCGGCAGGCGCTCTTTGTCCTGCGCCTTCATCGCGCTCTTCATGGATTCGGCGATTTTCTCGCGCATCGTGCTTCTCCTTCGAAATGCGGCGGACAATAGCTTCGCCCGCCGCGTGACGCAAACTCCGACAAAGCGCTGATTTTGCTGGACGAAAGCAAATCAGCTGTGGCTTGAGGCCACCGCATTGACCGCCTCGGCGCCTTCCCCTATGTACTCGGTCCTGCATAAGACAATGGAGTCATGTCGCCCAAAAGTGCATAGCGGTTTTGGGAAAAGGACATGACGAACTAGAATCAACGCGTGGGACGCTGAAAAATCCAGCTCGCGCGCCTTGCCGCGCAAACGGTCCTGCCGACCGCTTGAAGCGCCTGACAGGAGTGCCGCCATGGCCATGACCACCGCCCCCTGGGCCACCGAAAAGCCGACCGCCCTTCTGGTGCTCGCCGACGGCACGGTGATCGAAGGCCGCGGCCTCGGCGCCACGGGATCGGCGGTGGCCGAAGTGTGCTTCAACACGGCGCTTACCGGTTACGAGGAAATCCTCACCGACCCTTCCTATGCCGGCCAGATCGTCACCTTCACCTTCCCGCATATCGGCAATGTCGGCACCAATGACGAGGACATCGAGGATCTCAATCCCGCCGCCCGCGCCGGCGCCGTCGGCGCCATCTTCAAGGCCAATGTCACCGAGCCCTCGAATTACCGCGCCGCCGGTCACCTCGACCAATGGCTGAAGCGGCGCGGCATCGTCGCGCTGTCCGGCATCGATACCCGCGCCTTGACCGTGCTGATCCGCGAAAAGGGCATGCCGAACGCGGTCATCGCGCACGCACCGGACGGCATCTTCGACATCGAGGACCTGAAGCGTCAGGCGGCAGCCTGGTCGGGCCTGATCGGCCTCGATCTCGCCAAGGAGGTTACCTCCGGCCAGTCGTCTGTCTGGCGCGAGACGCCTTGGGTCTGGAATGAAGGCTATGGCGGGCAGGACGCGCCGTCGATGCATGTCGTGGCCATCGACTATGGCGTGAAACGCAACATCCTGCGTCTCCTGTCGGGCCTCGGCGCCAAGGTCACCATCGTTCCGGCCAAGACCGGCGCGGAAGAGATCCTGGCCATGCAGCCGGACGGCATCTTCCTCTCCAACGGCCCCGGCGACCCGGAAGCCACCGGCGACTATGCCGTGCCGGTGATCCAGGACATTCTCAAGACCGACATCCCGGTCTTCGGCATTTGCCTCGGACATCAGATGCTGGCGCTGGCGCTCGGCGGCAAGACCGCAAAGATGCATCAGGGCCATCACGGCGCCAATCATCCGGTGAAGGACCACACCACCGGCAAGGTCGAGATCGTGTCGATGAACCATGGCTTTGCCGTCGACGCCGACTCATTGCCTGAAGGCGTCGAAGAGACCCATGTCTCGCTCTTCGACGGCTCGAACTGCGGCATCGCGCTGACCGGGCGTCCGGTGTTCTCGGTCCAGCATCATCCCGAGGCCTCGCCCGGCCCGCAGGATTCGCATTACCTCTTCCGCCGCTTCGTCAATCTGATCCGCGAAAAGCGCGGCGAGGAAGCGCTGGCCGAGCGGGCTTGAGCCCTTTTCGAGGTCTTTGATGCGTGCAGTTGAAGAAGCTCAGGAAGACGCCGCGGATGTGGCGATCTACGATGAGCGGAAGGCCGCGCCTGAGACAGAGAAGGCTCTCCCAGCCGACGTAACCATTGATATCCTGCGCGGTTCCAGCAGGCTCAAGGCTCTGCGCAATTGGCGCAATCTCACTCAAGCCGAGCTGGCCAGCGCAGTCGGTGTCAGCCAAGGTTTCCTGTCGGACCTGGAATCCAATCGCCGCAAACCCTCGGAGCAGACCAGCACAATGCTGGCGAAAGCAATGGATGTTCCACCCGAATGGATCGAGTCTTAAGCCCTCAAGCCGCGTCGGTCGCCGCTTCCTCCGGGCGCATTTGCTCGACTTCCTTCGGCGCCGGCCTGGTCACCTTGGTGACGAAGACGATGACCGCCAGCGTGAGGAAAATCGCGCCGAGGAGATAGGGCGCGCCGCCGAACGCGACCGGCGCTGTCGGGCCGGTGAACCAGGAAAATATCCCCGTATAGAGCAGCGGCGTGATGATCGAGGTGATCGAGAAGATCGAGGTCATCGCGCCTTGCAGCTCGCCTTGCGCCGAGGGCGGCACCTTGGCGGCGGCGAGGCTGCGCAGCGGCGGGTCCGCCAACGCCTCGAGGAAACCGACGACGATCACCGCATAGATCATCCAGCCTTGCGTCGCGAACGCATCGCCGAAGGCGCTGAGCGCGGTGAAGGTAAGGCCGATCACCGCCGTCTTCCATTCGCCGAGCGCAGGGATGACCTTGGGCAGCACCGTTCCCATGATGATCGCCCCGCACAGGCCGAAGGCGCCGAGCGAGAAGCCGATCTGCTGCTCGCTCCAGCCATAGCGGTAGCTGGACACGAAGGACCAGACCGCCGGATACATCATGTGGCCGAGCGTCATCAGGAAGAAGACGAGCCCGATCCAGCCGATGCCCTGGTAGTTGCGCATCTGCATGAGTGTGCCGACGGGGTTCGCCCGCTTCCATTCGAAGCGGCGGCGATGCTGCTGGTCCAGCGTTTCGGGCAGGAAGACCATCGCGATCAGGAAATTGACGA
>JAEKLU010000001.1 GCA_019509685.1 Mesorhizobium sp.
GATCGTCAGCGGCATCGTCGTCTCCAAAACGAAACCGCCGGGCTTTCGCCCGGCGGTTCACAAATCCTGCTCGAGCCGATCAGTACGGACAGGCGTTATCGGTGGTGTAGTCGTGCACCTGGATCTTGCCGGAGATGATATCGGCCTTGGCCTTTTCGACAGCCGCCTTCATCTCATCGGTGACCAGAGCCTTGTTGTTGTCATCCATGGCATAGTCGACGCCAGCTTCCTTGAGGCCGAGATTCTCGAGGCCGCCCTTGAAGGTGCCGTTCTTGCCGTCCATGAAGGTGTTGTAGACGGCGACGTCGACACGCTTCATCATCGAGGTCAGCACCTTGCCGGGCTGCAGGCCGTTCTGGTTGGAATCGACGCCGATGCCGAGCTTGCCGGCATCCGCCGCAGCCTGCAGCACGCCGACGCCGGTGCCGCCGGCGGCCGCGTAGACCACGTCAGCGCCTTGGTCGATCTGCGTCTTGGCGATCTCGCCGCCCTTGGCCGGGTCGTTCCAGGCGGCCGGCGTATCGCCGGTCATGTTCTGGATGACGTCGGTGGCCCCTGCTGCCTTGGCGCCGCCGACATAGCCGCATTCGAACTTGCGGATCAGCGGGATGTCCATGCCGCCGATGAAGCCGACCTTCTTCGATTTCGACGCCATCGCCGCCAGCATGCCGACGAGGTAGGAGCCTTCGTTCTCCTTGAACACCAGCGAGCGGACATTGGGCAGGTCGACGGCATCGTCGATGATGGCGAAGTTGAGGTCGGGATATTCGGCCGCGACCTTCTTCAGCGCATCTTCCCAGGCAAAGCCGGCCATGACGATCGGGTTGCGGCCGTCCTCGGCGAAGCGGCGCAGCGCCTGCTCGCGCTGCGAGGCGTTGGAGACTTCGAATTCGACGTAAGCGACGCCGGTTTCGGTCTTGAACTTCTCGGCGCCGTGATAGGCGGCCTCGTTGAAGGATTTGTCGAACTTGCCGCCCAGATCGTAGAGGATGGCCGGCTGCACATCCGCGGCGAAAGCCGGAAGAACCATTGCGGTTGCGGCCAGAAGGCCCAGAACGATACGTTTCATGTGATCCACACCCTGTCGGTTATTTTTCCGTTATGCGCCGCCTGCCGGCCCGGTTCTCCGGCGGGCTTGCGACGTCAGGCAGGAAGTGTTTGCCCCTCCCGCTCAAGGGCAATCTGGCACGGCCCGAAACAAAATTCACGTGGAATTTTGACCTGTTGGAAAAACCGTTACCGGCAGGCCCGATCGGTTGATTGCATTGCCTTCAGGGGCTTGGCGCGAATTCCGCGTTGCGGCGCTTGCGCCGATAGCCGATGGCGTAAAGCAGGAAGGCCAGCACCGCGAACACCGCGAAACCCGGCTGGGCGAGCACCCAGGCGACGATGCCATCCCAGACCATCGGGCTTGCCTTGGCGCGCACCAGGGTTTCGAAAGCCGCGCGTGTGTCGGGCGAGACGGCGAGCCAGCTTGCATTGAGCGGCGTCATGATCAGCGCCGATGCCGCGACCGACCGTGTCGTGTCGATCACCGCCATGATGACGGCAATCGACAGCGCAACCATCGCCGCCAGCCGAAAGATGAAACGCAACATCGAACGCTCTCCCCGCAAGCTTCCGTCGACCCGCAACCGACATAAAGCCTGTGCAATCGCCGCGCAATCGCGATGGTTAGATAGAGCAATTCCAGGAAAAGTGTGACGCGGTGTTCCGTCAGAAATTGCGTGAAAAGGAAATCTAGTGTGCCGGCTTGCGCCGGTTGACCCGCCAGACGGCGAAAATGCCGCCGGCGATGGCGCCCACGATCAGGCCTGCAAGGCCGATGAAAGCCGCGAAAAATCCGCAGGCGCCCTCGAAGCAGCTCATCTGCGTAGCGTCGGCGATGAGCGAGCCGGCAAAGAAGCCGGCGCAGGCGCCGATGGCGCCGCCAAGGATGATGCCGAGCAGACCGGCCAGAACAGACACCAACAGCGGCGGCCGTTGGCTCTCTGGGTTCGAGTAGACGGTCTTGGCGCCGGCATCTGGCCGCAAAAGATAGATGCAGAGCAGGCCGATGGCGATTTCGGCGGCGCTGAAACCAAGCGCTTCGGCCGAAAAGCCAAAGCCGGACGCCAGCAGCAGATAGGCCTGGCGCACCACGAGCCAGATGATGACGACGACCTGCCAGATCGTATAGTGGCGCGGAAAACGCGCCGACCGGTTGAAGGCAAGGCCGAGCAGGTACAGACCCCAAAGGATGGTGACGACGCCGCCGGAGAGCCCGCTATAAATCAGGAAGAGCACGTTTTCCGGCAGGCTGAAGTCGCCGATCAGCCGCCAGTTGGCGATCAGGCCGTAGGCCGACAGCCCCATGACGATGATGAGCCACCCCACCGGGACAAGGGAAAGCCCGCCATCCGGCTGGCCCGCGGGTCGTTGGTCGATCGATGTCATGTCAGGACGATGCCCCTCGCAAAGCCCCAAGCAATTCCACCGAAACGCTCGGCAGTTTCTGTCTGGAATTGCGTGAAAACAAACGTTTAGCCCAGTCGACAGCCGGCCGATGTGGAAGTCAAGCGCGTCCGAATGGGCCGGCCGATCTGTGCACATCATTCGGCATCGGCAGGGCGCCGCGAAGGCCGACGCGCCGACCATTCACGGCAAAAGCCCTTGCAATGCCATTATGGCTTGGCATTCGCTTTCGGATCGACTAGATGAGCCCCGCGCCTGTTTGCCTAGACGGCTAGCGGTGCTGGGAAGGGTTGCTCACCGGTTGAAGGCACCCCGGCAGGCCGTTCAAGGCTTTCCCACGGGAGCATCTCCCCAACCCGCGCGGCAAAACCAGCCGGCGCGAGATGCAAAAGACGGAGAGGTGGCCGAGTGGTTGAAGGCGCACGCCTGGAAAGTGTGTTTACGGGAGACCGTAACGCGGGTTCGAATCCCGCTCTCTCCGCCATCTATTCAACAAAATCAATAGGTTAACGGATTTTCCGGGGCTTCGGCCCACGATCCTGCCAATGTGGGATTATTTTCCGAATTCAATGCTCCCCACGTAGCGAGTCCTTGACCGATGGCGACTCCTTCCGGAGCGGTGACTAGGCCGGCGCCGCCTACCAACAAAAAAGCCGCCGGGCGAGGCCCCGGCGGCGTTCTTCACCATCTGGTCGGTTGGTCCGGCCTTAAGGCGTTGTTGTCGATGCCGCGGCAGCGGCAGCGGCGTCGATCTTGCTCGCCAGCGTATCCTTGGCCCAGGCGGTAACGTCGGGGTCGACCGGCTTGTTGGCCATGTCGGCGAGGGCCTCGTCCAGCGATGCATCGGTCGGGGGCTGGTTAGCAGCGGCCGCCGCCTGGGCGTCGGCGAGTGCCTTGTTGGCGTCGTCCACCGCCTTCTGCGCGTCATCGATCTGTTGCTGCGTCGGGGTGGGCGCGCCGGGCGCAGTCAAAGCGACCTGTGCAGCCAGAGCGTCAGCCACGGCCTGCTCCGCCGCCGTTACCGCGGCCGCCGCGTTCTGGGCCGCCGCGGCTTGCGTCACATAGGCCTGGACGCCGGCGAACTTCTTGCTCTTGGAATTCATGTAGGCGTGGAAGTTGCGCTGCAGCGAATTCAGCCGGCCAAGCTTGGCGTGAATGTTCTTTTCCTTGGGAGTCGCGGCCGTCGTGGTATCGTCGGTTGC
>JAEKLU010000002.1 GCA_019509685.1 Mesorhizobium sp.
GGACACAATCCGCAGCTGGTTCGATTGCAGTTTCGAGATCACGGACGAGGGTGGCAGAACCGTACTCGTAATGCCTTTCGATGAAGTCGTTCCAGAGGATGAATTCGGATCGGCCTAGCGTGGCTTAGGGCGATCGAGCAGCCCGAAAGGTACGGTTTCCTACCATTTATTGACTTTTCGTGCGGCCAATAATTACATCCATTGAGTAGCAAAATCCGGCCATCCGCAGGGGGCGTTGCTGATGCTGACACGACTCGATCTCTCGGTGTTTTGCCCCGCAGATCTTGCGATCTGCCAAGGCGTGTTCGATCAAATTTGTGCTAAGCGAACGATCGCGCGGGCAACCGAGGAAGCCAAGTTAACCGCGAACGCAGTCTTGGTATTATTTCAGCTCGGATTCATCGAGGAATCCGAGCTGTTTGTGGCAGCCATTCGCTTCATCGACCGGAACGGTGGCTGGCGCAAATCTAGCCCTTCCGAAAATCCCGCAGGGAGGCGTGGCGCAGGTCTTCGTCGCCGAGCAGGTGTTGAACAGTGGTGCCACAAGCCCTGACATTAATCCTCTCTCAGAGCCCCGATCGCATGCGGACCGTGCGTCCTAGACGCTCGATCATCTACGGGGTCGCGCATATATTAGCGACCTCTTGACTCACGCTGCCTGCTCCAGACTCTTCTCATGGCGCGGGGAATAGGCATCGGTGACGAGGTGGCAATAACTGCCACGGTGCGCAGGCGGGTCGACGAGGACCACGTCAGCGTCAGCATACCTAGCTACAACTTCCCGCATTCGATCGTCGATCGTTCGACGAATGTGAAGTGCGACCAACAGATCGAGCTCGTCGGCAACGACATCGAAAAGGTCAGACTGGTGCAGGCCTATGTGCCGCCGAAGCGCAAGAAGCCGCTGCGCGACATGGTCGACTAGGTCGTCCATAGGTTTCCAAGCCGGGTTTGAGGTCCACATCCGGCTAGGCCCGGCTTGATGGGAGCCCCGCTAAGATGCCGGGCCGCCTTAAAACGGCGACTGTAGTCGCCGCTGTGTACAGAATTAACCAATCTTTGAAGGGTTCGCTGCTTTGCAATGATGGCGTTTGTGAATCGGCGTGCAAAATTGACCCCATAAGCCGGGGGATCGGCGTCCAATTTTGACCCCCCTGATGCTTTGATTTGCGACCATCAGCTCGTCGTGGCGAGCGGATGGTGTGGGGATGAAGTCGGTGGATACGATTGCCCGAGTTCGGCGCGCATTCCATGTGCAAGGATGGTCGCTCAAGCGGATTTGCCGCGAACTGCATGTGTCGCGGAACACCGTCCGCAAGATTCTCAGATCCAATGAGACATCGTTCTCCTACGAACGCGAGCGGCAGCCCAAGCCGAAGATCGGTCCGTGGCAGGATCAGCTTGACGGGTTTCTGAATGGCAACCGTGGCAAGGCGGCGCGCGAGCAACTGACACTGATCCGGATTTACGAAGAGCTTTGCAGTCTCGGCTACGAGGGTGGCTATGACGCCGTCCGCCGCTACGCGAAGGGCTGGGCGAAGGCGCAGGGGTCGGCGACGGCGGACGCCTATGTGCCGCTGTTCTTCGCACCGGGCGAGGCCTACCAGTTCGACTGGAGCCACGAGATCGTCCTGATCAACGGCGTGACGGTGACCGTGAAGGTCGCCCATGTCCGGCTCTGCCACAGCCGCATGATGTTCGTCAGGGCCTATCCGCGCGAGACGCAGGAGATGGTGTTCGACGCCCATGACAGGGCCTTTGCCTTCTTCGGCGGCGCCTGCACGCGCGGCATCTACGACAACATGAAGACGGCGGTGGAAACGATCTTTGTTGGCAAGGACCGCCAATACAATCGCCGCCTCCTGCAGATGTGTAGCCATTATCTGGTGCAGCCGGTCGCCTGCACGCCAGCGTCGGGCTGGGAGAAGGGTCAGGTCGAGAACCAGGTCGGGCTGGTGCGCGAGCGTTTCTTCACGCCTAGGCTGCGCTTCAAGACCTATGAGGAGCTGAACGCCTGGCTGCAGGACAAGTGCGTCGCCTACGCCAAGGCGCACCGTCACATCGAACAGCCGGAACGAACGATCTGGAACGTGTTCGAGCAAGAGCGCGGCAAGCTGGTCGAATATCGCGGCCCCTTCGACGGATTCCATGCGGTGCCGGCCTCGGTGTCGAAGACCTGCACGGTTCGCTTCGACAACAACAAATACTCGGTGCTGTCGACGGCCGTCGGCCGCCCGGTCGAGATCCATGCCTATGCCGGCAAGATCGTCATCCGCCAGGACGGCGTGGTCGTCGCCGAGCACGTCCGCTCCTTCGGGCGCGGCGAGACGATCTACGATCCCTGGCATTACGTTCCGGTGCTTTCCCGCAAGCCCGGTGCGCTGCGCAATGGCGCGCCGTTCCGGGACTGGGTTCTGCCGTCGGCGATGGAGCGTATCCGACGCAGATTGAAGGCGGCGCATGATGGCGATCGGCAGATGGTGTCGATCCTGGCCGCGGTGTTGACCGACGGCATCGATGCCGTCGAGGCCGCCTGCCAGGAAGCGCTCGACCAGAACGTCTGCTCCGCCGCCGTCATCATCAACATCCTGGCGCGGCGACGCGATCCGGCGCCGGCAGTCACCATTCTCACCCCGGACGCTCTTCGCCTGCAGCACGAACCGCAAGCCGACTGCGCCCGCTACGACAGCCTCAGGAGGGCAAGCTGATGGAACGCACGCAGGTTCTGGAACTGATGGGCACGCTGAAGCTCTACGGGATGCGGGGCGCCTATGACGAGGTCATGGCGACAGGCATCAAGCGCCAGCACGAGCCGCCGAGGATCGTCGGCGATCTGCTATCGGCCGAGATCGCCGAGAAGCAGGCCCGCTCCATCAAATACCAGCTCACTGTCGCCAAGCTGCCGATCGCCAAGGACATCGATGAGTTCGACTTCGACGGCACGCCGGTCAATGAGGTGCTGGTCCGGGACCTTGCCAACGGCACCTTCGTCGCCGACCAGCGCAACGCCGTGCTCATCGGCGGCACCGGAACCGGCAAGTCGCATCTGGCAATCGCCATTGCCCGCGCCCTGATCCGCAACGGCTCACGTGGCCGCTTCTTCAACGTCGTCGATCTCGTCAACCGGCTCGAGACCGAGCACCGCAGCGGCAAGCAGGGCCGTATCGCCGACTACCTCACCCGGCTCGATTTCGTCGTGCTCGATGAACTCGGCTATCTCCCGTTCGCGCAAGCCGGCGGGCAATTGCTCTTCCACCTGATCAGCAGGCTCTATGAACGGACCTCGATCATCGTCACCACCAACCTGGCGTTCGGCGAATGGCCCGCCGTCTTCGGCGACGCCAAGATGACGACAGCGCTGCTCGACCGTCTCACCCATCATTGCGAGATCATCGAGACCGGAAACGAATCCTGGCGCTTCAAGAACCGCGCCTGATCCCCCATCAAGTTGCCAAGCGCCATCCGCATTCGCCCGGGCTGCGCAACCCTGACCAGCTCCGCCCGGGCGAACGCTGACCGCCGCGCATTACATAAGGGGGGTCAAAATTGGACGCCGATCGAGGGTCAGTTTTGGAAGCCGTTTGACATCTCGGACAACAAACTGATCCTTACGCCGGACAATCCGGCCGAAGGCTGGCGCGTGACT
>JAEKLU010000273.1 GCA_019509685.1 Mesorhizobium sp.
TCGCGAAAATTTTACTGGCTATCGATCTGGCCGGGGAGCAATTCAGCCACAATTGGCAATTGCCGCTTGTCTTGGTCCACTGCCCCTTTCTTCATGCTTTCACCTCCTCATGCCGCCGAATGCGGCACCGGTCCGAAAATGATCGTGCTTCTGCATGGCTTCGGTTCCTGCCGGGCCATCTGGCACGACGTGGCGGCATCGCTCACGCCAGCTATGAAGGTGCTGGCCTATGACCTGCCGGGACACGGCCATTCGATGCAATGCGAAGGCATCGGCGGGGCCAAGCCGGCGGCCCGGGCAATCCTCGCGGATCTCGCCGCCCGTGGGTTGGACAGGGTCCACCTTGTCGGCCACTCCATGGGCGGCGCTATCGCGACATTGATGGCGCTTGCCGATCCAGGCAGGATTGCGACGCTGACCCTGCTCGCACCCGGCGGCATCGGAGCGGAAATCAACGCGGCCTTGCTGCGCCGCTACGCGGCCGCGACCGGTAAGAAAGAGATACGCGCCTGCCTTGCCGCCATGTCAGGCCCGCAAAGCGTGCCGCCTGACCATGCGGTGGACGCGCTCCGCTAGATGCGCGAGCGGCCCGGTCAACAGCAAATCCTTGTCGACATGGCGGCCGCGATGACCAGGGATGATCGGCAAGGGGTCATCCCCGCGGAACGGCTTGAAACCCTTGATATGCCGGTGATGGTGGTCTGGGGCGCGGAGGATCCCCTCTTGCCGGTCAGCCAGTCCGAAAGCCTGCCGGCGCATTTCCGTCTGCATCATGTGCTGGATGCGGGCCATATGCTGGTCGAGGAGGCGCCCGACCTGGTCGCCGAGATCGTGCGTCGCAACACGCGGCGCCGCGGCAGGCGGCAACGTCCGGTGTTCGGCGCGGCGGCAAGCTGACGGGCCGTACCGGAGTGCATTTTGCCGGCGATTGTGTTAACTCGCTGTTAACCAACAGCGAGGCAGCCGCCATGAAAGACGCAGGCGACAAAATCAGCCAGATAGAGCCGTCGAGAAGGCTCGCCGACGCCGTCCGCGACGTCAAGAACGCCTTCGCCGACCGCGACGACGTGATCGTGGAGATGCGCGATGCGCACCGCATGCGCCTCGAACTCCTGGCCACGGAGCTCGCACCGGTTTTCGCCGACGTGCCCGCGGATATGGACAATTTCGACTTTGCCGTCTCGTCGGGCCTGCAACCGCGACTATGGATCGACGCTGTAAGCCACGTTGCAATGGGGCGCGACCGGCGCACCTACCGGTTCCTCAAGGACACGCGCATCGGTCGCGTCGTGCTCGCCGAATCCAGCGACATGAGACCCGTCGCCGACGCGGTGACCCGCTACGTCGCCGAGCGTGTCGTCGAGCGGCAACGGATGATGGAGGGCGGCATAGAGAGCGCCATGCCTGGTGTGCACCGCCCCACGGTTGCGGAGGCCGAGCCGCCTATCCGGGCCGAAACCCGCCGCAACGGCTGGACCACCTTCTTTGCAGGCCTCGGCCTGATCACTGCCGGCGCCCTGGTCGGCTTGGCGGTCTCACTGGCGCTGTTCTGGGACCGCCTCACGCAGATTAAGATCAGCTTCTGACGAGTGGGCGGGGCGACGCTGTATCGGCGCCAAGTTCCATCACTTGCAGATCGGACGGCGGCAGTGCCGGTCCGGTCAGGCCGCGCCGCGTCAGGCGGATCCGCCAGCTGCCTTTCTCGCCATCGATCTCGAACAGATTGTATTGCGCCGCCGGATGCTTGCCGCCGGGCGCCTGGCCGGCGGCGGCAACCCCGACCACCGGCACCTTGGCGCCGCGCGGGCCGATGCTGAACAGCGACGGCAGATGCGAGTGGCCATGCAGCACGAGCTCGGCGCCATGCCGGCGGATGATCTTGTGGAAACGGGCAATGCCGAACAGCCTTTTATGCTGCGTGACCGCGCCGCGCACCGGCGGATGATGGATCATGATGGCACGGAACAGCCCCTGTTTCGCCGTGGCGTCGAGGGTTCTGGCCAGCCGCTCGGCCTGTCCCTCCATGAAGAAGCCGTTGGCCATGAAGGGCGCCGTGGCGCGCGCCGTGGTGACGCCGATCAGCGCGACGTTGCCGCGCACGCGCAGATAGGGAAAGGAATTGCGGTCGACCGGACCGTTGGCGCCGTCGCCGCTCATCCAGGGCGCCCACGCACGGCAGACCTTATCGAAGGCGCCCGGCACATAGGCGTCGTGATTGCCCGGAACCACCGACACGTCATGTGGCGGTCCGAGCGTTTCCAGCCAGTGCTTGGCCATCTCGATCTCGCCGTCGAGCGCCAGGTTGACGAGGTCGCCGGTGATGGCGAGATGGTCCGGCGCGCTCGCCTTGATATCGGCGACGATCGTGTCGATGACGGCATCATGCATGTGGCGACGGCGATTGCGCTGCCAGTTGACGTAGCCCAGCACGCGCTTGGACGCGAGGTCGCGATAGGTTACATCGGGCAGCGGTCCCAGATGAGCGTCGGAAATATGCGCAAGCCTGAACATGATCCCTTCTTAAGCGACGCGGGCGGGGCTTTCCACTCACCGTTTGCTGTTCGCTTGGTGACGGTCGGATGAGCGGCGCGGCCGATCCGGAAGAGGCGTTCCGCCAGACCGGCTGGCCGGGCCTGCGAGCAAGGCTGTTTCATTTCTATTTCCTGCTGCGCCGGCCGATGACGCTCGGCGTGCGTGGTCTGGTCTATGACCGTTCCACCAATTGCGTCTTCCTCATCCGCCACACCTATGTACCGGGCTGGCAATTGCCGGGCGGCGGTGTCGAGGCCGGCGAGACGCTCGAGGAGGCGCTGGCGCGCGAACTCGTCGAGGAAGGCAACATCGCGCTGAGCGCGCCGCCCGTGCTGAAATCGATGCATTTCAACCGCCGCTCCAGCAACCGCGACCATGTCGGTCTCTACCTGATCGAAGCCTTCGGTCAGAGAGGGCCGAAACTGCCGGACCACGAGATCGCCGAGGCCGGCTTTTTCCCGCTCGACCGTTTGCCCGAAGGCACGACACCGGCGACACGGCGACGACTAGCCGAAATTTTTGAGAGCCGGCCTGCTTCGGCATATTGGTAGGCTTGCTTTCTCCTTTGCATAAACTCTATGCTCTACTTCGGGGATTGGGAGCTTGGGGACATGAGCAACAGCGATGAGCCTTATGTAAACGTCTGGCCTTATGTTGGATACTACACTCTAACGATGGTGGTCTTGACGATTGCGCTTGGCATACTGGTGGTCGTCATCCCAACGTTCTCGGAGGCACTCGGCAAAGCGGCGGGATTCGCTATAAGTTTCGGATCGGCCAACGTTGCGCTCTATAAGTTCATAAGAAGAAATGGCCGGTTGTTCAGTCGCAGGGAATATTGGACGACAGTTCTGCTCTCGACCCTGGCAGCCTTTTTGATTTCGGCGCCGCTGGGTTGGTTGGCCTTCTCAGGGGAAGCGAAACAGCACGACCTGAGCAACGTTCCCCTGGCCGTGTGGGTTGGAAGCGTTCTGTTCGCTTTCCTGCTGACGTTTGGCTTGAATGCCGCTTGGTATTCGAGCCGATTTGGCAAGACTCTGCTGAAAGTGGAACTTGCCAGACGAACCCGGACCGACACCGAGGCCTTCCGTTAGATCAGGTCACGCCGCCCTCCTGAACCTGCCCCGATCATGCGGCGCGGCGTAATCAAGCTTCGGCCCCACCGGCACGATTCCCGTCGGATTGATCGACCTGTGGCTGCCGTAATAATGGGCCTTGATGTGATGCAGGTTGACGGTGCCCGACACGCCGGGCACCTGGTAGAGGTCACGCAGATAATTCGACAGGTTTGGATAGTCCGCGACCCGGCGCAGATTGCATTTGAAGTGGCCGACATAGACCGGATCGAAACGCACCAGCGTCGTGAACAGACGCCAGTCGGCCTCGGTGATGCGTTCGCCAACCAGATAGCGCCGTTGTGACAGCCGTTCTTCCACCGTGTCGAGGGCTGAAAACAAGTCGCCGAACGCCTCCTCGTAAGCTTGCTGCGTGGTGGCGAAGCCAGTGCGATAGACGCCGCTGTTGATCCTCGGAAAGACCAGCGCGTTGATCTTGTCGATTTCGGTGCGCAGCGCCGCCGGGTAGAAATCGAGGCTCGCATCGCCCCATTCGTCGAAGGCGGAATTGAGCATCCGGATGATCTCGGAGGACTCGTTGTTGACGATCGTCTTTTCCTGCTTGTCCCACAGCACCGGCACCGTCACCCGGCCTGAATAGGAAGGGTCGGCCTTGGCATAGATCTGGTGCAGGAAATCGAGGCCGTAGAGCGTATCGCCGGTGGCGCCGTCCTCGGCTTTGAAAGTCCAGCCGTTCTCGCCCATGAAGTGATGGACCACGCAGACCGAAATGATGGTCTCCAGTCTCTTCAAGGCGCGAAAGATGAGTGTTCGATGCGCCCACGGGCAAGCCAGCGAGACATAGAGATGATAGCGGCCTGGTTCGGCCTTGAAGCCGCGCTCGCGACCTTCGGCCGGTGCGCCATCGCGCGTGATCCAGTCACGCCACTGTGACTCCGTTGGCACAAACCGGCCACCGCTGTCGGTCTTAGGTGCGCGATCCTGCCATTTGCCTTCAACGAGCAGTCCCATGCGAAATCTCCTGTGTCTTGGCAATATGTAGGTGCAGGGCCGATAGGCAAAGCCCTCAGGTGCTGAACGGTTCGTCGACAACGAACAGTTCGTCGACAACGAACCAGTTCGTCAAACGACGTACAAAAAGGCGAAAGCGGCCGATTGCAGCGGCACAAAATTGATGCTAGCGGAGGCGCCCATGTTCGATTTTGCCTCGATCCGGTTCGACCGACGACGAAAGGGCGCCCGCGCTTAAAGCGCTGATTGGCGAACGCTGCCGCTTTGCAGCAAACCTTCCTCGCATACCGGAACGCAAAGACCATGAGCCTTGCCGACGTGAAATACCTGCCGGAAACCCCGGCGCATGATGCCGAAATCGAAGCCATCAACGACGAGGCCTTCGGCCCCGGACGTTTCGTGCTTGCCGCCTACAAGATCCGCGAGTCGGGGGGGCACGACCGCTCGATATCCTTTGTCGCCGTCAAGGACGGCGCGGTGATCGCTTCGGTGCGCATGACGCGCGTGGCGGCCGGCGCCGGGCGCGCCATGATGCTCGGCCCGCTCGCCGTGCGTCCCGACTTCAAGAATCTCGGCATCGGCAGAAAATTGGTCGCGATTGCGCTGGATGCGGCGAAAAAGGCCGGCGCGCCGGCCGTGATCCTGGTCGGCGACGAGCCCTATTACGGGCCGCTCGGCTTCAAGCGCTTCCCGCGTGGACAGATCGCCATGCCGCGCCCCGTCGATCTCGACAGGCTGCTGCATCATGAAATCAAGCCCGGCGCCGTCGCCCGTTTCATCGGCGAAGTCTGTCATGCCAACGCCGCGAAAGTTGCGGAACTGGCCCCGGCCTTGGCGCGGCCGGCCGCCAGCACGCAACCGTCGATGGATCCCGGCATTGTGGTTGCGCCTCCCCTGCGGGCTTCGTAGCATAATCCGAAATCCTGGGAGGCTTGCATGAACCCGAACGGCCAGATCGCGATCGTCACCGGCGGCGGTTCGGGTCTCGGCGAGGCGACGGCGCGCGCGCTCGCCGCCAAGGGCGCCCGCGTCGCGATCCTCGACGTCGGCATCGAACGCGCCACGAAAGTTGCGGCCGACATCGGCGGCATTGCCGTCCAGTGCGATGTCAGCAGCGGCGACAGCGGCGCGGCTGCGGTCGCGCAAGTGGCTGAAAAACTTGGTGAACCGCGCATCCTGGTCAATTGCGCCGGCATCGCCATCGGCGTGAAGACGATCGGCAAGGATGGACCGCATCCGCTCGACCAGTACCGCAAGGTGATCGAGATCAACCTGATCGGCACCTTCAACATGATCCGTCTCGTCGCCGACCGCGCGGCGAAGCTCGATCCGTTGGCCGGCGGCGAGCGCGGCGTCATCGTCAACACCGCCTCGGTCGCGGCCTATGACGGCCAGATCGGCCAGGCCGCCTACTCCGCCTCCAAAGGCGGCGTCGTCGGCATGACGCTGCCGGTGGCGCGCGATCTCGCCCGCTCCGGCATTCGCGTCTGCACCATCGCGCCAGGCATCTTCAAAACGCCGATGATGGCCGGCATGCCACAGGAAGTGCAGGATTCGCTCGGCGCCGCCGTGCCCTTCCCGTCGCGCCTCGGCGAGCCATCCGAATATGCCGCCCTTGCCCTCCACATCGTCGAGAACCAGATGCTGAACGGCGAAACCATCCGCCTCGACGGCGCCATCCGCATGGCGCCGAAATAGAAACATGATCGAGCCGCCGACAGGCGCTTCCGCTGAGAAAACCGGCCCACTGGCCGGCCTGAAGGTCATCGAGATGGCCGGGCTCGGCCCGGTGCCGCTGGCGGCCCTTATGCTGTCCGAGATGGGCGCCGACATGCTGCGCATCGAACGGGCCGATGCCGGCCAGCCACTGCTCGCCCTGCCGCGGGAATACGACCTCGACCGCCACGGCCGCTCGATCCTCAAGCTCGACCTGAAGCATCCGGCAGGCACCGACCTGTTGCTGCGGCTTGTCGAAAAGGCGGACCTGCTTGTCGAAGGCTTCCGCCCCGGCGTCATGGAGCGGCTGGGCCTCGGGCCGGAGATCGCGCTTCAGCGCAATCCGGCGCTGATCTATGGCCGCCTGACCGGCTTCGGCCAGGACGGACCGCTCTCGGGGCGAGCCGGCCACGACATCACCTATCTTGCCTATGCCGGTCTGCTGCATGCAATCGGCAGAAAAGGCTCGCCGCCAGTGCCGCCGCTCAACCTGGTCGCCGATCAAGGCGGCGGCGCCATGATGCTGATCGCCGGTGTGCTCGCCGCCCTGTTCCAGCGCTCGCACACCGGCAAAGGTCAGGTGATCGATGCTTCCATGATCGAAGGCGCCTCGATGCTCGCGGCGCCGATCCACGCCTATATGGCGGCAGGCCTGTGGAGCGACAGGCGCGGCGAAAACCTGCTCGATACCGGCGCTCCTTTCTATGACACCTACGAGACGGCGGACGGCAGGCACATTGCGGTCGGCTGCCTCGAACCGCGCTTCTTCGCCGAGTTCGCCAGGCTGCTGCCGCTCGACCGGAGATTCGTCAGCGCACAATATGACAGGATATCCTGGCCCGGGATGCGCAAGGCAATTGCCGAAAGGGTGGGCGAGAAAACCCGCGACGAATGGGCAGCCCTCTTCGCTTCGACCGACGCCTGCGTCGCACCCGTGCTTTCGCTGACCGAGGCCAGGGACCATCCGCACAACCGCGCCAGGCAAAGCTTTGTGGCATCCGGCCGGCTCGAGCGTCCGGCGCCCGCGCCGCGCTTCTCGCAAAGTTCTCAAATGCTTGCCTCGGCCCCAACCGCCGCCGATCGCCAGCCCGCAAGTGTTCTGGCACGCTTCGGCATAAACGGTGAGGAAATCGAGGCCCTTGCCATGTCGGGTATCCTCGGCCAATAACCGGAGCATGACGATCAACTTATCTCGGGTGAGCCTGTGAGCGAGACGAAGAAGGATGTCATCCGCGAGACCGACGCCGAGGCGATCAGGCTGGCAAAAACCCTGATCCGTTCGGCGCGCTTCGCGGCGCTTGCGGTAATCGAGCCCGGCACCGGCGCGCCGCTGGCGAGCAGGGTTGGCGTTGCCACCGACATCGACGGCACGCCGCTGATCCTGATGTCGATACTGTCGGCGCATACCGGCGCCCTGCTCGCCGACCCGCGCTGTTCGTTGCTGGTGGGCGAACCCGGTAAGGGCGACGCGCTCGCCCATCCGCGCATCAGCCTGGCATGCCGGGCCAAGCGGCTGGAACGCGGATCTCCTGAGCATGCCCGGGCCGAACGGCGCTACCTCAACCGCAATCCCAAGGCGAAGCTCTATGCAGGCCTCGGCGACTTTTCGTTCTTCCGGCTCGAACCCGAACGCGCCAGCCTGAATGGCGGCTTCGGCAAGGCCTATCTTCTCGAGCGCGACGATTTCATCACCAGCGGCCCGGTCGTCGAGGAGCTGGCCGCCAGCGAACAACCCTCGCTCGACCACGTGAATGCCGACCATCGCGATGCGATTGCCATTTACGCCCGCCATTTCGGCCGCGCCGAGGGTGACGGCTGGATCGCCACCGGTTTTGACGCGGACGGCATGGATCTCGCGGCTTCGGACGCCGTCTGCCGGGTGTTCTTCCCGCGGCCTCTCGCCGCCGGGAGCGCGTTGCGCGCCATGCTGGTCGAGATGGCCAAGACAGGGCGCGCGGCCGAGCAATCCTGATAGTTGATCGCGCTGCGACGAAAGCAACGCTTGAGATTTAGACGAAATGATCTACCTTTATTGGAGCGCTGATTCAGCAGCGCAAAGCGATATCTGAATATTTGTGGAACTCAGCCGCCATTGCCCCCATGGCCGCTGGATGAGCCAGGACCCATGGGGGATCTATGATCTCGAACAAACTAATGGCCCATGCCGGATCGGCAGCCGCGTTTCTGACGCTCATGGGCAATGAGAAGCGTCTGCTGATCGTGGCGCATCTGATCGACGGTGAAATGTCGGTCGGCGCCATCGCCGAGAAAGTGCAGCTCAGCCAATCCGCTTTGTCGCAGCATCTCGCCAAGCTCAGGGCGCTCGATCTCGTCGACACCCGCCGCGACCGCCAGATGATCTACTACTCCTGCAAATCCGAGGCGGTGCGTGAGTTGCTGCGTATGCTGGAAGGCATTTTCGGCGACGGCGACCTCTCGCAAATGGCCTATCGATTGCGTCGCGCCGGGGCTTGACCCGCGAGCCTTGTCGCTCATTACCTCGCTGACAATTTCTCAGAGCATGATCCCGAAAAGTGGGAACCGGTTTTCGGAAAAGATCATGCTCCGATGAAGAGTTAGATCAGGATGACGAAACGTCATTCTGATCCAAGCGAGGAATGCATGAACCTCATCGCCATAGACGATCCGCAGGACCCGCGCGTCTCGGCCTATCTCGACATCCGCGAGCGCGACCTGGTCGGTCGGCACGGCCGCTTCATCGCCGAAGGCAAGGTGGTGCTTGACCTGTTGCTGTCGACTGGACGCTTCGCGGCGGAGTCGGTGCTCGTTCTCGAAAACCGCCTGGCAGGGCTGGACGCTGTGTTGCGCAAGGCGCCGCCGGATTTTCCGGTCTATGTCGCCGGCGCTGAGGTGATCGACCGTATCGCCGGTTTCCATATGCATCGCGGCATACTGGCGATCGGCCTGCGTGGCGATCCGGCGTCCGTCGAGGCTCTCGCGGAGAGCTTGCCCCAGCGCGCGTTGGCGGTCGTCCTCGTCGGCATATCCAATCACGACAATATGGGAGCGATCTTCCGCAATGCCGCAGCCTTCGGTGCCGACGCCGTGCTGCTCGACAGCACCTGCTGCGATCCGCTCTACCGCAAGGCGATCCGCGTTTCGGTGGGGGCGGCGCTGAAGGTGCCTTTCGCGTCCTTCGACGACACCGGGTCCTTCACGGCGACGCTCGATCGGCTTGGCTTCAGCCAGTTCGCCCTTTCACCGCGCGGAACGGCCGATATCCGCGACGCGCAACGCTCAGCACGCCTGGCGCTCTATCTCGGCACCGAAGGCGAAGGCCTGCCGCGGGGTCTGCTTGCCCGGCTGCAGACGGTGCGGATCGGCATGGAGCAAGGTTTCGACAGTCTGAATGTCGCCGCCGCCTCAGCCATAGCCCTGCATCATTTTTCGTATTTGTAAGGCGACCTCAGTTGGCTGGTTCGGCCTTCTGCAGCGCCCTCACGCGGTCAGCAAGGCTGACGCCGCGCCCACCGGTACCTTGCTGCCCATCAGCCGCCAGGGCCTTGGCGATCGGTGAATCCGGTCCGTCGAGCTTCATCGTCAGGTTGACGACCTCGGCTGCCAGTTCATTCATTTGCTCACGCAGTCCCGCGCTTGCAGGGCGTGCATCCTGTTCGGGCTTTGCCGTCCCGGAGGCGGCAAGGTCGGTCTTGAGCCGCTTGTTCTCGCGCGCCAACACCGTCAGCCTGGCTTCCAGACGCTCCCGGTCGCCTTCGAGCTTGAGGATCGCCGCGTCGACATCGCCGCCATTGGCATCGGCGCCGCCGGCCAGCCGTGCGACGCCGTTTGCCGGCGCTGCCTCCTTCGAACGCTCCCGCGCGCGGGCAAGCTCCTTCTCGCGCCGGTCGAGCTTTTCCTCGCGATCGGCAAGCGTGGCCAAGAGCCGCTCGACCTTCTTGTCGAGGTCGGCTGACCTCTTCTTCTCCACCTTCAACGCCTCGCGCGCGGCCTTGCTTTCCGAAACGATGTCCTGGCTTCGCCTGTCCGCCTCCTTGCGCTGGCTGCGCAGCGCGGCGATGTCGTTGGCGAGCTTTTCCAGTTCCGATTCACGCGCCACCAGCTCGATCTGACGGCTGGATGACGAGAAGCTGGCATCGTCATACATCTGCTCGAGCTTTTGCAGTTCCAGCGCGCGCTTTTCCAGCGCGCGTTCCGTCTGCGCCAGCCGGTCGGAGAGGCGTTGCTGATCCTCCTCGCGCTGCCTGAGCTCCGCGGTCTTGGCCTGCAGGTCGGAAAGCGCCTGGTTCTTGTCCTTCTTTTCGACCGCCAGCCCTTTCAGGGCCTCACGCCCTCGACCGATCTCGACCAACTGCTCGGCCGTCTTTTCCTGCAGGCTCTTGACGGTCATCTCGAGCTTTCGCGTCGTCATCGCATATTCGGCCCGAACGCGGTCCTTGTCCGCCTGGATCTCGGCCGGCGTCAGCGGCAGCGAGGCCTCGAGGCGCCGGCGTGTGAGAACGACGGCCCGCCGCCAGACCGCCGGCGCGATGAGTGACACCAGAAAGACGGCGCAGAGGAAGCCGAGTGCGAAGAACAGGACCGACTGAACCAAGGCGTGCTATCCACTATACGGAGCGGCAATCGCTGCATTGTGCCAGCTTGGCATGGCGGAAATTCAACGCCGCGGCAAGAGCATGCCGCGGCGCGATCAGGATTATCCGAGCGATTATATGGACTGCCCAATGCATGTCGCCCGGAAGTGTGCAGCGGTTCCGGGACAACGACATGCATCAGAACAAAGACGTCAGAACGGATTCCAGGTCGGCCGCTCGGTAAGTTTCAGATAGCCCAGATTGACGCCGAGTCGGGCGCCAACGCCGGTGCGGATCGGAACGAGGAGCACCCGGTTGGCCTGCAGCACATTGAAACCGACGCCGGCTATGACATAGGCCGAACCGGCGACGCCGCCAAAGCGGTTGTAGAGGCTGCTGATGTCGTCGAGGTTATAGACCAGCATCATCACGCGCGACCCCTCGCCGCCGAAATCCCAACCGAGCGAAGGCCCTTGCCAGAACACCTTATGGTCGCCGGCGTTCTTGGTATAGAGCGTGCCCTCGCCGTAGGTCAGGCCGCCGATCAGCGCGCCGGAGCCTTCCTCGCCAAGCAGATAACCGTTCGGCAGGCCATAGGAGGCAAAGATCTTCTCGACGACCGTGGCCAGTCCGCCCGACGTCTCGCCGAAGAATTTATGACCGGAATCAACGATTTCCTGAGCGGTGTACTGCTGCGCGCGCGACGCCGAGGTCGAAAGGACGACAGCTCCCAGAAGTGCGATCGTCATGGTGAGGACACGGACGAAGGTCCGGTCGTAGTATCGGGAAAACATGCTTCCAATCTCCGTCAGGGAGCACTTTCGCCGACGCCTCCGCACCCCTACAGCTCTTGGCGGCCGGTCAGGGTGGCTATTACGGGCAAACTATGCCGCAATCCTTTTTCAACCATTAAGTTCTCACACGAAGATGGCGGTTCGAAGGCTGCCCTTGCCAGGAGAAGGCCGCTTCCCCTGTGAATGCACCATTTTCGCCACCGGCAATTTTGGATTTGTTGATGCGCGCACGGCCGCTGTGTATTCAGAAAGCCTTGGAAAAGAGCGTGATTCGTCGGGGCAGGCGCGAATCAGTCGTTCGGCCATGAAACATGTGACCTGAGCAGGGATTTTGCCGATGGCCGAGCTATTCACCATTTCCGCCCCGGATCTCGCAGCTTTGCTGTGCAGCCGCGTCTGCCACGACATCATTTCGCCGGTCGGCGCGATCAACAACGGCCTTGAGTTGCTCGATGAAGGCGGCGCCGACGAAGACGCCATGAAACTCATCCGCCAGAGCGCTAGAAACGCCTCGGCGCGGTTGCAGTTTGCCCGCATAGCCTTCGGCGCCGCGGGTTCGGCCGGCATGATGATCGACACTGGCGATGCGGAAGCCGTGGCCATCGCCTTCCTGAAGAACGAGAAGCCGGAACTTGTATGGAACGGTTCGCGCGCGCTGCTGCCCAAGAACAAGGTCAAGCTGCTGCTCAACCTGATCCTCGTCGCCAATGCGGCCATCCCGCGCGGCGGCAAGCTGGTGGTTACGCTGGAAAATCTCGAAACCGAGCCGCGTTTCGCGCTCTCGGCCGCCGGCCCGATGCTGCGCGTGCCGCCGAAATTCCTCGAACTGCATTCCGGCCACAAGCCGGAGGAGCCGATCGACGCCCATTCGGTGCAGCCCTATTACACGCTGCTTCTGGCGCGCGAAGCCAATATGACGATCTCGATCCACGCCACCGCCGAAGAGATTGTTCTGTCCGCCGCCTGAGATAACGGCCAAGAACAGGCAAAGTATCTTTTTGCCTGGATATTGATGGCTGCCGCATGGGCGCAGCTATAGCGACGGTTGTCGTTATGTTGACGGCGCGACCGTAAGGTGTGCGCCGCGGTTCTTTGGAAAAATTTTACCTAACGGCTTTTCGGCTTCTTTACCAGATTGGCCTAGGGTCTTGTCCGATTGCCGGAGATTGCCGGTTCGGCAGATGGCAAAGAGGGCCCGGACATGAAGCGCTGCCTGTTCGTCGATGATTCAAGCGTCATCAGGAAGGTCGCAAAACGCATTCTCGGCTCGGATATGATGGTCGCCGAGGCGGCCAGCGGAGCCGAGGCAGCCGATATCTGCGCCACCGACATGCCTGACGTCATTGTGATCGATGGCGGTCTGGCGGA
>JAEKLU010000003.1 GCA_019509685.1 Mesorhizobium sp.
TCGCCCATAGCCCTCATCAAAATCGAATTCCCGATAGGACCGGACGAACATGGGTTTCAAATGTGGCATCGTTGGCTTGCCCAACGTCGGCAAGTCGACGCTGTTCAATGCGTTGACCAGGACGGCCGCCGCGCAGGCCGCCAACTATCCTTTCTGCACCATCGAGCCGAACACCGGCGAGGTGGCGGTGCCGGATCCCCGGCTGCAGAAGATCGCAGCGGTCGCCAAGTCGAAGGAGATCATCCCGACCCGCATCTCCTTCGTCGACATTGCCGGCCTGGTGCGCGGCGCCTCCAAGGGCGAAGGGCTGGGCAACCAGTTCCTCGCCAACATCCGCGAGGTCGACGCCATCGTGCATGTGCTGCGCTGCTTCGAGGATGACGACATCACCCATGTCGAGGGTCGCATCGACCCGGTCGCCGACGCCGAGACGGTCGAGACCGAGCTGATGCTCGCCGATCTCGACAGCCTGGAGCGCCGCATCGTGCAGATCCGCAAGCGCGCCGGCAGCAAGGACAAGGAAGCGACGACCGTGCTGCCGATGATGGAAGCGGCACTCGAGCTGCTGCAGGCCGGCAAGCCGACCCGCATCCTGCTCAAGGGCATCTCGGCTGAGGATCTGCGCATCCTGCAGGGGCTGAACCTTCTGACCTCGCATCCCGTGCTTTATGTCTGCAACGTCGCCGAGGCCGATGCGGCCACCGGCAACGAGCACAGCAAGGCCGTGGAAAAGATGGCCACCGCGCAGGGCGCCGGCACCGTGGTGATCTCGGCCGCGATCGAGGCCGAAGTCGCTCAGCTCTCGGACGAAGAAGAGATGGAGTTCCTGTCCTCGCTCGGCCTCGACGAGCCTGGCCTGAACAAGGTCATCCGCGCCGGCTACGATCTCTTGCATCTGATCACCTATTTCACCGCCGGGCCGAAAGAAACGCGCGCCTGGACCATCCACAAGGGCGACAAGGCCCCGCAGGCCGCCGGCGTTATCCACACCGATTTCGAGCGCGGCTTCATCCGCGCCCAGACCATCGCCTACAACGACTACATCACGCTGGGCGGCGAAGTGGCGGCCAAGGAAGCCGGCAAGGCGCGCGACGAAGGCAAGGAATATGTCGTCCAGGACGGCGACGTCCTGCTGTTCAAGTTCAACACCTGATCTCCAGGGAGACCCGACGATGATCAAGGCCTTCGTCGTGGACAATGACCGCTTGCGGCTCACCGAGGATCTCGCGGCCGACGGCGACAGGATTGTCTGGGTCGATCTGTTCAACCCCACCAAGGAAGAAGAGGCCAAGGTCGAGAGTTGGCTGGGGGTCGGCGTGCCGACCCGCGAGGAGATGGAAGAGATCGAGATTTCGAGCCGGCTCTACATCGAGGACGGCGGCTACTTCATGACCGCCGTGCTGCCGGCGCAGACCGAGGCCGACGACCCGCTGATGTCCCCCGTGACTTTCGCGTTGGCCGGCAACCGGCTGATCACCATCCGCTACCACGAGCCCAAGGCGTTCAAGACCTTCCCGCTGCGCGCCGAGAAGGTGGCGACCGGCTGCACCACTGGCGACACCATCCTGATCGGCCTTCTGGAGGCGATCGTCGACCGTCTCGCCGACATCCTCGAGCGCGCCGGCCGCGATGTCGAAGCGGTCTCGCGCGACATTTTCGAGGCGCGCTCGACCAAGGCTTCGAAGCGCAACCGCGACTTCCAGGAACTGCTGAAAAGCATCGGCCGCAAGGAGGACATCGCCTCCTCGGTCCGCGACAGTTTGATCTCGCTGCAGCGCCTGGCCGGCTTTCTCGCCCATGTCGCGACCCAGACCAAGATGAGCAAGGATGTGCGCGCCCGCATCAAGACCTTGTCGCGCGACGTGCTGTCGCTCGCCGACCACGCCACCTTCCTGTCGCAGAAGATCTCCTTCCTGCTCGATGCCACGCTCGGCATGATCTCGATCGAGCAGAACGCCATCATCAAGATATTCTCGGTCGCTGCCGTCATCTTTCTGCCGCCGACGCTGGTCGCCTCGATCTACGGCATGAATTTCGACATCATCCCCGAGCTGAAGTGGGAGCTTGGCTACCCCTTCGCCATCGGCCTGATGGTGCTCTCGGCGATCCTGCCCTTCTGGTATTTCCGCCGCCGCGGCTGGCTCTGACGGCGCCGGCCGGTTGACTGGCTTACCAGAAAGGACTTGACCAAATCGCTGTCGGCCTGCATCCGGGTTGCCCGATCTTTAAGGATTGAACCGGATTGCCAGTCATGACCGGAAAGCGATGGGCCTATGAGGATTTCGTCGAGGGTGCTTCCCTCGACCTCGGCAGCAAGGACGTCAACGCGGCCGAGATCGTCGAATTCGCCTCGGAGTTCGACCCGCAGCCGATGCATCTCGACGAGGAAGCCGGCAAAGCGAGCATCCTCGGCGGCCTCTCGGCCTCTGGATGGCACACCTGCGCGATGTTCATGCGCATGCTGTGCGATGCCTTCCTGCTCGACTCGACCTCGCAGGGTTCCCCCGGCATCGAGCATGTGAAGTGGAAGAAGCCGGTGCTGGCGGGCGATCGGCTCACCGGCAACGTCACGATCATTTCCAAGCGCCAGTCGAAATCGAGACCTCAGCTCGGTCTCATCACCATGCGCAGCGAGTTGTTCAATCAGCGCGGTGAGAGCGTCTTCGAGCTTGAGAATACCGGCATGTTCCTGACCCGCGAGGCCACGGCGTGACGCTCGACGAATATTTCATGATAGGCCAGACGGTCACGCTCGGTTCGCACAAATTCGAGCCGGACGAGATCAAGGCCTTCGCCCGCAAATACGACCCTCAGGTCTTCCATGTCGATGAGGAGGCGGCCAGGAAGAGCGTGCTCGGCGGCCTCTGCGCTTCAGGCTGGCACACCGCCGCCACCTGGATGAAATACAATCTCGAAAAGCGCATGGAAACCGAAGGCGTGCGCTGGACCGGCCCCGGCCCGCAGCCCGAATTCGGCCCCTCGCCCGGCTTCCGCAACCTGAAATGGCTGAAGCCGGTCTATGCCGGCGAGACGGTCACTTTCACGCGCACCGCGCTTGCCCATCGCCCACTTACCGGGCGTCCAGGCTGGAGCCTGCTCACGCTGCGCTCGGAAGGCTTCGATTCGACCGGCGACAAGGTCATCGAATTCGACAGCGCGGTGTTGGTGAAGGTGGCGTAGTGAATGGTGAGTGGCGTAGTAAGTAGTAAGTAGTGAGCCGCCATTCTTCACTACTCACTACTCACTACTCACTACTCACCCCTCCCTAACGCCCTTCGAACCCGATCAGCGTCCGCACCGGCACGCCCAGCGCCTCCAACTTCGCCCGCCCGCCGAGATCCGGCAGGTCGATGACGAAGCAGGCGGCGAGGATGTCGGCGCCGATCTGGCGCAGGAGCTTCACCGCCGCTTCCGCCGTGCCGCCGGTGGCGATCAGATCGTCGACCAGGATCACTTTCTCACCAGGGGCAACGCCGTCCTTGTGCATCTCCATTTCGTCCAGACCGTATTCGAGGCTGTAGGCGACGCGCACGGTCTCGTAAGGCAGCTTGCCCTTCTTGCGGATCGGCACGAAGCCGGCCGAGAGCTGGTGCGCGACGGCGCCACCGAGGATGAAGCCGCGCGCCTCGATGC
>JAEKLU010000004.1 GCA_019509685.1 Mesorhizobium sp.
CCGGGCCGCGGATCACGTCGACGGACTTGATCAGTTCGGGATCGACATAGAAGGTCGACTGCGTGCCGTGGTCCGAGCGCTGGAAGTCCTGCCTGGCACCGTCGACGATGACGGCGACGCGGCCGAAATCCTGCAGGCCGCGGATGTTGATGCTGGAGCTGACGCGGCGGGCGTCGGCCTGCACGGCGACACCGGGAACACCGAGCAGCATCTCGTTCGGTGTCGTCGCCATGCGGCGGTCGAGCTGTTCCTGACCGACATGGCTGGCTGAGGCCAGCGACTGGATCGCGCTTTCGCCGGTGCGGCTGATGATGAGAATCTTGTCGAGCAGGGTGACGTTGCCGGAAGGCTTTTCATCAGCTTGCTTTTTCTGATCAGCCTGCTGGCTGGTTGCCGGCTGCGCAGCCTGCTGTGCTTTTGCCCCTGGCGCGCCAAGAGCGACTGCCGCCGAACCGGCCATCAAGACGGCCATTGCCCGTGCCAACGATCGGAAGCCGGGGCCCACGCTATCGCCGCCCGTCCGTCCCCAAGTCACCAACCCCATGCCCCAACTCCAATTTCCAGGCTCGCAGCTGGCTGGCCGGGGGCTCGCTCGCATTTTTGATCGTGTCCGGCGTCTTAAATGTTGACTCATTTAGTCCGGTAATGCACTGACTAGTAAACATGATCATTCTAGTCAAGAAATGAATCGGCATTTACGTGAGGTCCGGCCACATGGCCGGCATAGGAAAGGGACCGACCCGATGAACACGCACAATCCCAACGATTTCCGCTATCGCGTTCGCCGTCCGGAAGACACGCAACTGCGTTACGAACGGGTGCCGCTGGCAGTGCGTACGCTCTCCAGCAACACGCTGTTCCAGGGCGAGCATGAGATCGGCATCGAGCATCACGGCGCCCTCTACCGCCTGAAGATCACCCGCCAGGGCAAACTGATCCTCAACAAGTGAGAGTCAGCAGGCGCTAGACGAGCAGACATCAGGCATTACAGGTGAGCGATATGGACCAGCGCGTGAGGCCGTCGCCGGAGGAAATCCGGCGAGCGCGGGAAGACAATCCGAAAATGCGGGAGCGCGATCTCTCGGTGGAATTGGGCATTTCGGAAGCGGAACTGGTCGCGGCGCATTGCGGCTTTGGCGTGGTGCGCGTCGAGCCACGCGTCAACGACCTTTTGACCGGCCTCGAAGCGGTCGGCGAGGTGATGGCGCTGACCCGCAACGAGAGCGCCGTGCATGAAAAGATCGGTGTCTACGACAAGGTCGTCACCGGCAACCACAACGCCATGGTTTTAGGCGAAAACATCGACCTGCGCATCTTCCCGAAGGTCTGGGCGCATGGCTTTGCCGTCGAGAAGCGCGACGGCGGCGAGATCCGCCGCAGCCTGCAGTTCTTCGATGCCGCCGGCGAGGCCGTGCACAAGGTGCATCTGCGGCCGGCGTCCAACCTCTATGCCTATCAGAAGCTGGTCGCGAGCCTCGAAGCGTCGAACCAGGAACCGACCGTAGCGATCTTCCCAAGCGCTGTGGAAAGAGAAGGCGAAGCCCAGGGCTCGGTTGCCTCGATGGACGATCTGCGCGATCGCTGGAGCCGGATGACCGACGTGCATCAGTTCTTCGGTATGCTGAAGACGCTGAAGCTCAGCCGCCGCGAAGCAGTGCGCATGGTCGGCCAGGACTACGCCTGGCTGCTCGACAAGGACGCCGTCGGCGCCATGTTCCGCCACGCTGCCGAAGGCGAGATGCCGATCATGTGCTTCGTGGGAAATCGCGGCTGCATCCAGATCCATTCCGGCCCGATCAAGGCGGTCAAGCCGATGGGGCCCTGGATCAACGTGCTCGACGAGACCTTCCACCTGCATCTCAGAACCGATCACATCCACGAGATCTGGGCGGTGCGCAAACCGACCAAGGACGGCCATGTCACCTCGCTCGAGGTCTATGACGCCGATGGCGGCATGATCATCCAGTTCTTCGGCAAGCGCCACGAAGGCGAGAGCGAGCGCGAGGACTGGCGTTTTCTCGCCGAGAACCTGCCCCGCATCCCAAACCCGACCGCTGCATAAGGTAAGACCCAATGCTTGTCCTGTTCGACTTTCGCCCGGCGCTTGCGCCGTTGTTCGGCGTTCTCTTCGCTTTCACCGCGTTGCCCGCCGGCGCCAATGAAGGAACGGCCGTCTTTGCCGACACCTCGCGGATCGCTTCGATCGGCGGCTCGATCACCGAGATCGTCTATGCGCTGGGGCAGGAGGGCCATCTCGTCGCCCGCGATTCGACCAGCACCTATCCGCAAGCGGCGCTGAAGCTGCCCGATGTCGGCTATATGCGCGCGCTGTCGCCGGAAGGCGTGCTGTCGGTCAATCCGTCTGGAATCCTCGCCTTGCATGGCAGCGGCCCGCGCGAAGCGATCGATGTGCTGAAGAAATCGAGCGTGCCCTTCATCGAAGTGCCCGAGCATTACAGCCATGAAGGCATCCTCGAAAAGATCCGCGTCGTCGGCAAGGCGCTTGGCGTCGCCGCCAAGGCCGAGAAGCTCGCGACCGAGATGGATGCGAAGCTGACCGCGGTGGAAAAGCAGACGGCCTCGATCAAGGAGCGCAAGCGCATCCTGTTCGTGCTGTCGACGCAGGGCGGCAAGATCCTTGCCGCCGGCAGCGACAGCGCCGCCGACGGCATCATCAAGCTCGCCGGCGCGGTCAACGCGGTCGAGGGCTTCTCCGGCTACAAGTCGATGACGGACGAGGCGATCGCCACCGCCAGACCGGACGTCATCCTGACCATGAAGAACGCCGGCCCGCCGATCTCCGAGGACGAGCTGTTCGCCAACCCGGCGATCGCCTCGACACCGGCGGGCGCCGCCCGCAAGGTGATCACCATGGACGGCGGCTATCTGCTCGGCTTCGGCCCGCGTACCGCTGAGGCGATCCACGATCTCGCCGTCTCGTTGTACGGCAACCAGGTTACGGACTGAGCGGCGATGGCCGAACAGTCTGTTGTTGGTGCCGCGGGCCGTGTGATGGCAGCCGATGGCGACCGCTCGACACGAGCAAGGTTTGTCATCCTGTTGCTGTGCCTGGCGCTGGCGCTGTCCGTTTTGCTGTCGTTGACGTCGGGCGCTTCCGATGCCTCGGCCGTGCGCGTCATCCGCGACTGGTTCACCGGCGCCATGCCGGCGGATGCCGCACTTGCAGCGCGCGACCGGCTGATCGTCTATGACATCCGCATGCCGCGCGTCCTGCTCGGCGTGCTGATCGGCGCCGCGCTCGCTGTTTGCGGCGCGGTCATGCAGGGGCTGTTCCGTAATCCGCTTGCCGATCCCGGCCTGATCGGCGTTTCCGCCGGCTCGAGCCTAGGCGCGGTGGCGATCATCGTGCTCGGCACGACCTGGCTTGCGCCGGTCACGCTTGTGCTGGGCACGCTTGCGCTGCCGTTGGCCGCCTTCATTGGTGGTCTTGCGGTGACCTTCCTGCTCTATGCCATTGCGACACGGCAGGGCCAGACATCGGTCGCCACCATGCTGCTTGCCGGCATCGCCATCAGCGCTTTGGCCATGGCGCTGACCGGCGTCCTCATCTTCATGGCCGACGACCGGCAGTTGCGCGACCTGACGTTCTGGCAGCTCGGCTCGCTGGCC
>JAEKLU010000005.1 GCA_019509685.1 Mesorhizobium sp.
ATCTGCCGGATGTCGCGATCACCGATTTCCGCAACATCCGCCAGCATCGCTATGAGCCGTCGAGCGACGAATGGCCGATCGGCCGCCACTATTGCCGCGCCACCGTCAATCTGTCGGACGGCCGCGACCGCTCGATCTTCTACCTGATCGAAGAAGGCCAGGGCTTTGCCTCGATCGGCGACAATGTCGAATTCTGCGTCTCCGGCTTCGACCGCTGGCTGGTCTATAACGGCCGCTGTCGCGTGCTGAGGTAATTGCGATAGACAGTTGAGGCAGGCCCTCTACGCCCCCCTCTGTCCTGCCGGACATCTCCCCACAAGGGGGGAGATTAGCAGTTTCGGCGCCCCGCTCATTCTGCAACGCTGGAGATTGGCGAAAGCCGGTGCGCCATCCGATCTCCCCCCTCGTGGGGGAGATGCCCGGCAGGGCAGAGGGGGGCGCTGTCCCGCCGACCTATCATCGTTTTCTTGAACTTGCTTCACCGGCACGCGCCAGCAGCAACGCGCGCTCCCTCTCATTGCCGGTCAACTCCGCGGCGCGGCGAAACTCCGCGCGGGCTTCTTCCAGCCGCCCGAGCCGCTCCAGCATCTCACCGCGCACGGTGGGCAACAGATGCGTCTCCTTCAAACGCGGCTCGTCGCGCAGCGCGTCGGCGATTGCCAGGCCCTGCGCCGCGCCGAACGCCATGCCGACGGCAACAGCGCGGTTGACCTCGACGATGGGTGAGGGTGCGGCCAAAGCCAGCGCCTGGTAGTAGGCGGCAATAGCGATCCAGTCGGTCTCGGCGGCACTTGCCGCACGGGCGTGGCAGGCGGCGATCATCGCCTGCAGTTGGTAGGGCCCGGGTGTCGGCGCCAGCGTCATGGCGCGGTTAAGCCCCTCGAGGCCGCGCCGGATCAGCGACCAGTCCCAGCGGCCACGATCCTGGTCGAGCAGCAGGATCGGATTGCCGGTTTTGTCGATGCGGGCGGCAAAGCGCGACGCGTTGAGCTCCATCAGGCTAAGCAGCCCGAGCGCTTCCGGTTCGTCAGGCATCAGCGATGCAAGCAGGCGGCCGAGGCGCATGGCCTCGTTGCTCAGATCCGCGCGCAGCCAGTCCGGTCCGGAGGAAGCGACATAGCCTTCGTTGAAGATCAGATAGATCACCTCCAGCACGGCGCCGAGGCGGTTGGCGCGTTCCTCGCCGGGCGGCGTCTCGAACGGGATATCGGCGTCGCGTAGCGCGCGCTTGGCGCGCACGATGCGCTGGGCGACGGTGGCCTCCGGCACCAGGAAGGCTCGGGCGATCTCGGGCGTCGACAGGCCGCCCAGCATGCGCAGCGCCAGCGCCGCGCGCTGCTCGGCCGGCAGCACCGGATGGCAAGCGGTGAACATCAGTCGCAGCAGATCGTCGTCGATGTCCTCGTCGAGTGCCGCCTCGATGTCGGGCATCCGGCGTTCCAGTTCGGCGAGGTCGAACGCAAGCTGCTGGTGCTTGCCGTCGATCCGCACGGTGCGGCGCAGCCGGTCGAGCGCCCGGTTGGTGGCGACGCGAGTCAGCCAGGCCGCCGGATTATCCGGGACGCCATCCCGGGGCCAGCGCTCCAACGCCAGCAGGAAGGCATCCTGCACCACCTCCTCGGCGAGACCGACATCGCGCAGGGTGCGCGTCAGCCTGGCGGCGAGTTTCGGGTGCTCGATCCGCCAGACCGCCTCGAGGGTCGCGGTGGTCGTCAATCCTTGAGCTCGCCGAAGCCGTCGACCACCTTCTGGACGTCCGCGGGAAAATCGCTCATCTCGAACACCCGGCGGACCTCGATGACGTCATTTTCGCCGGCCGGGCAACGGCGCGCCCATTCGACGGCCTCCTCGCGCGAGCGCACGTCGATCACCCAGTAGCCGCCAAGCACTTCTTTGACTTCGGCGAAGGGGCCGTCGGTGACAGTCGGCTTGCCATCCTTGAAGCTGACCCGCGCGCCGGAGGACGGCGGATGCAGCCCGTCGAGCGCCAAAAGCACGCCGGCCCGCTTCAGCTCCTCATTGTATTTCATCATCGATTGGACCGCCTCGGCGCCCGGTCTGGTATCGGGGGTGGCGGTCGCGTAGCCGCCGGGGATCATCAGCATCATGAAGCGCATCGGTGGGTTCCTTCGGTTGGTTGGTTGCGATGATACGACGAACAGGCGTCGGCTGAATCGACAGCGCCGCGAAAAATTAAGTTCGAATTGACACGGAGCTAAGCCAAAGCTAGAAAAGAGACAGACCTGTCTCATCACATGGTAACGTCATGATGCCTTCATCGTCTTCGGCCAAGCGCCAGCATGTCGTCGATACCGCCTATGCGCTGTTCAAGCGCAATGGCTTCCATGCCACCGGCGTCGACCGCATCATCGCCGAGGCCGACATCGCCAAGATGACGATGTATCGCCATTTTCCGGCGAAGGAGGAGTTGATCGTCGCAGTGCTTCAGCATCGCGCCCGCCGTTTCGAACGCCAGCTCGACCGTCTGATGGCCGAAGAGGCGACACCACGGCAGAAGATCGCGACGATCCTCGACTGGCACGAGCGCTGGTTTCGCGATTCCGACTTCCACGGCTGCCTGTTCGCCCATGCCCTGGCCGAATTCGGCGATCCCGGCCACGCGGTGTTCCAGGCGGTGTCGCGGCAGAAGAACGGCTTGAGGCTGCGCATGCAGGCGATCCTCGAGGGCGCAATGCCGCGCGCGCAGGCGCAAGACGCCGCCACCGCGCTGCTGATGCTGATCGAGGGCGCCACGCTGATGGCGCAGATGGGCGAAGTGGACGCCGCCATCGGCAATGCCCGCAAGGCTGCCGCCGCAATCCTGGCCGGCGCGGGCTGCCTGCCCGGCGCGAGCAGCCTACAATGAACGCCACGGTCGTCGGCCTCGCGCTGTTCGCGGCCATCCTGCATGCCGGCTGGAATGCTTTCCTGCGCACCGGCGCCGACAGGTTGTGGACCGTCACGATCATGAGCTTCTCCAGCACCGCGCTGGCGATTCCGCTGGCGCTGTTCCATGATTTGCCGGCCAGCGCCGCATGGCCTTATGTCGTGCTCTCGGCCGTGCTTCAGGTCGGCTACAGCGTCTTCCTGGTCGCCGCCTATCGCCATGGCGAACTGGGGCAGGTCTATCCGATCGTGCGCGGCAGCGTGCCGCTGCTGGTCACGCTTGGCAGCTTTGCTCTGGCGGGCCAGCAACTCACGATGCCCGAGATCGTCGGCGTCGCGCTGGTCGCTTGCGGCATCATCGGCCTGTCGCTGGGCAGGGGACGGGCCTCCACGACATCGATCCTCTATGCGCTGGCGACTGGCGCGATCATCGCGGCCTACGCCACCGTCGATGCCATCGGCGTGCGCGCGGCCGGCAGCAGCGGCGCCTATGCCGCCTGGGTGCTGCTCATCTACGGCGCCTTGCTGCCCGCCACCTTCATCGCCTTGCGCGGCCGTCTCGCCGTCGACTGGCGCGCGCCGGAGACGCGGCGTGCGCTTGGCGGCGGTCTCTTCGCGCTTGTGGCCTATGGCGCGGTCGTCGCGGCCTTCGCGCTCGGTCCCGCAGGCCCGATCACCGCCATCCGCGAAACCAGCGTCGTCTTTGCCGCTTTCATCGGCCGGTTCTTTCTCGGCGAGCA
>JAEKLU010000274.1 GCA_019509685.1 Mesorhizobium sp.
AGCATCGGTACCACCACCTTCAGCGCCCGCTTCCCGCCGGAAACGAGGCGTTCGAGCACCACCGAATCCTCGGACGGCAGCCGGGCGGCTGCCTTGAGCCACGGCACGACGCCAAAGCAGCGCCAGCCGGTGAAGTTGTCGATCGCCTTGATCCCATCGTCGAACAGCGAGACATCGCCGCGGAACTTGTTGATGATGTAGCCGGCGATCATGCGCCGGTCTTCCTCCGGCAGGATCAGATGCGTGCCGGCAACCGAGGCGATGACGCCGCCGCGATCGATGTCGCCGACCAGGATCACCGGCACGTTGGCGCGCGTGGCAAACCCCATATTGGCGATGTCGCGGGGGCGCAGATTGATCTCGGCCGGCGATCCGGCGCCCTCGACGATGACCAGATCGGCGCCCTCGCCGACCTTGGCCCAGGAGTCCAGAACGGCGTCCATCAGCTTGGCCTTCATCGTCTGATAGTCGCGCGCCCGCGCCTCGCCGAACACCTTGCCCTGCACAATCACCTGCGAGCCGGTATCGCTCTGCGGCTTGAGCAGCACCGGGTTCATATGCACCGTCGGACGAACACCGCAGGCCAGCGCCTGCAGCCATTGCCCGCGGCCGATCTCGCCGCCGCCGGCCCTATTGTCACCGGGGATTTCAGCGACGGCGGCATTGTTCGACATGTTCTGCGGCTTGAACGGCCGGACCTTCAGCCCGCGCTTCCTGGCGGCGCGGCAAAGCCCGGCGACCAGAACGGTCTTGCCGACATCGGAGCCGGTGCCTTGCAGCATGATCGCCCTGGACATCAGGCGTTGCTCCCTGAGCCGATGGTCGATTTCTGCGCCAGCGGGCCGCCGCGCCAGATGTAAAGCGCCATCAGCGGCTCCCTGCCGGTGCGCATGGCATGGCTGACGTTGGATGCGTGGTGGATCACCTCGCCGGCCGCACGCAGCTGGAAACCGCGCTCGCCCATGCGCCATTCGGTGCCGCCGGTCAGCGGAATGTAGATTTCCTCGGCGATGTGATGATGGTCGGGATAGACGATGCCCGGCCCCAGCATCAGCACGCCGCCAGCGACCGCGTCATTGGCGAAATGCCCGCGCGTGCCGAACACCTCCAGCCAGCCATAATTGTCGATGAAGCGCTGGCCGAAATCGGCGGCGCTGTAGGTCTGGCCCCAGCAAAAGTCGTCGCGATGGTTGGCGGCGAGCCGCGTCAGCGGCTGGATTGCCGGCGGCGCAAGCGCAGCGATGCGGTCGAGATGGCGAAGGCAGGCAAGACCATGCGGTTCAAGCGAACGTGCCGGCATGGCCCAGGCGATAGCGGCGACTGCATCCCTGGCCACCGCGTCTTCAACGCTCTTGAGATACCCCTGGAACTCCCGGAGCAAAGCATCGAAAATTGTCGGCACAAACGGCTCCGTTTATCATTCCATGCACAACCGGTCCGCAGGGGGCCGGGTTGCGCGGCGGCATCATTGGTCTAGATTGGCGAGCGCGCATAGCCAAAAACGACAGGCCAGCGACAGGCAGGCCGAAAACCATCAGGGAGCACGTCATGGACGCGGCAGTCGATGCGGGCACTGGCCAATTCGAACTCAACGAGGACCAACGCGCCATCCAAGAGATGGCCCAGGCTTTCGCGGCCGATCGCGTTGCGCCCAATGCGCTCGACTGGGACAAGGCAAAGCACTTCCCCGCCGATGTGATCCGCGAGACCGGCCCGCTCGGTCTGGGCGGCATCTATGTCCGCGACGATGTCGGCGGTTCGGCGCTGGGCCGGCTCGATGCGGTGCTGATCTTCGAGGCGCTGGCACATGCCGACCCCGCCTTTTCGTCCTTCATTTCGATCCACAACATGGCGGCCTCGATGATCGACCGCTTCGGCTCCGACGAGCAGCGCCAGCGCTTCCTGCCGAAGCTGACCTCGATGGAATGGTTGGCCAGCTACTGCCTGACCGAGCCTGGCTCCGGCTCGGACGCAGCCGCCCTGAAGACCCGGGCGGTGAAAAGCGGCGGCGACTATGTCTTGAACGGCGCCAAGCAGTTCATCTCCGGCGCCGGCGACAGCGACCTTTATGTCGTGATGGCGCGCACCGGCGCCGACGGCCCGAAAGGCATTTCCACCTTTGTCGTGCCGAAGGACGCGCCTGGCCTCTCCTTCGGCGCCAACGAGCACAAGATGGGCTGGCACATGCAGTCGACGCGCCAGGTCATCTTCGAGGATTGCAAGGTGCCGGCCGAAAACCTGCTTTCAGGCGAAGGCGCCGGTTTCGGCATCGCCATGGCCGGGCTCGACGGCGGCCGCCTCAACATCGCCGCCTGTTCGCTCGGCGGCGCGCAATCGGCGCTCGACAAGGCGCTTGGCTATACAAGCGAGCGCAAGGCGTTCGGCTCGAAGATCAACCAGTTCCAGGCGCTGCAATTCAGGCTGGCCGACATGGAGACAGAGTTGCAGGCGGCGCGCATCTTCCTCTACGCCGCCGCCTCGAAACTCGACCGCAAGGCCCCGGACGCCGGCAAATGGTCGGCGATGGCCAAGCGTTTCGTCACCGATATCGGCTTCGACGTTGCCAACCAGGCGCTGCAACTGCATGGCGGCTACGGCTATCTGCACGACTACGGCATCGAGAAACTGGTGCGGGATCTCCGCGTCCACCAGATCCTCGAGGGCACCAACGAGATCATGCGCGTCATCATCGCGCGGACGTTGATCGGGCGCTGACAGAAAACATTCGGGAGAAAACGATGGCAACCATTGCCTTCATCGGCCTCGGTAACATGGGCAATCCGATGGCCGCCAATCTGGTCAAGGCCGGACACGCTGTGAACGGGTTCGACCTTGTGCCGGAAAACCTTACCGTCGCCCGGGGGCATGGCGTGACGGTGATGACCAATGCGCAGGCTGCGGTGAAAGACGCCGACGTCGTCATCACCATGCTTCCCGCCGGCAAGCATGTGCTCTCCGTCTACGAAAACATTGCGCCTAAGGCCAAGCGGGACGCGCTGTTCATCGATTCCTCGACGATCGATGTCGAATCGGCCCGCAAAGCGCATACCATTGCCGCAAGGCATGGCTTAGCCTCGATCGACGCGCCGGTGTCCGGCGGCACCGGCGGCGCCACGGCCGGAACCCTGACCTTCATGGCCGGCGGCTCCGATGCGGCTTTCGCCGCCGCCGAGCCGATCCTGAAACCGATGGCCGGCCGCATCGTCCATTGCGGCGGCGATGGCGCCGGACAGGCGGCCAAGATCTGCAACAACATGATCCTTGGCATCTCGATGATCGGCGTCGCCGAAGCCTTTGTGCTGGCCGAAAAGCTCGGGCTTTCGCACCAGGCGCTGTTCGACGTTGCCTCCACCTCCTCCGGCCAGTGCTGGTCGCTGACCACCTATTGCCCGGTGCCCGGCCCGGTTCCGGCATCGCCGGCGAATCGCGATTACAAGCCCGGCTTTGCCGCGGCGCTGATGCTGAAAGACTTGAAATTGGCGCAGGAAGCAGCCCAAAGCGCCGGCGCGGTAACGCCCCTGGGCGCCGAGGCGACGCAGCTATATGCGCTGTTCAACGCACAAGGCCATGCCGGCGTCGATTTTTCCGGCATTATAAATTTTCTGCGCGGTAATTTATAATAAGCCACTGATTACAAAGGACTATTGTCCGCAGACGGCTAGCAAATTTAGATTTGCTTAAGGTCTCGATAACGCACCGGTAACGATGTGCCTATAAAACGGACTTCGAGGCGGACATCGCATCCGCCCGGCGCTCCGGATCAGGTCTCGCGTACCGGAGCCCGTTAGTTTCGCAAGTGCTTCGTCGCGAAACGCCATGCGTATCTGGCAAAGCCGCGTTCCCGTTGGGGCGCGGTTTTTGCTTTTTCGGGAGCTATACTGCGCGGCCTTTTCAAGCCGACTTTCCTAGACTTTGTTGGACAACCGCCGGAAATTTGCCTTCACAGCGCGGCTGGCAGGCTTCAGCGCCGCGCTGATCGACCGTTCCGCAGCGATGCCGTTGAACAGCGATGGCGTGCGGCCCGAAAAAACCTCAGGCCAGAAACGCGCCGCCGAGTGCCACAGCGCCATCTGCGCCGCAAACGCGCCTTCGGCTACCGCGTTGGCTTTCTCCTGCACCGCGCGTGCGGTTTCAGGACTATAGGCTCGGCCGGTTTCGGCGGCCATCAGCGGCAGCCGCATCATCGCCACCAGCGGCGCCAGCATCAGATCCTGGCCTATCCCCGCCGCTTCAAGCGACCGCCGGCTCTTGCCTGTCTTTGCCATGAAAATCCAACCCCAATGCCGCCGGTGTGGCCGGCTCCCGACACTTAAGCGCGTGGCGGGCCATTCGTTCCCCGACATATCTGGAAAGTTGGCCGGGCGCCACGTATCAACAGGCGCCCGGCCCTTTTGTCCTAGCGCTTGCGCAAATCCGCCTCGGCAAGATCGAGCGCCTTTGCGATGCGCTCGCAGGCCATGTCGACGGTGTCGCGCGTCCAGATCAGCGGCGGCGACAGGATCATCGTGTCGCCGGTGGCGCGCAGCATCAGGCCCTGCGCGATCGCGTGGTCACGCACGACGACGGCAGCACTTCCCGACGGCAGGTAACGCTCCTTGGTCGCCTTGTCCTTGACGATCTCGATCGCGCCCATCAGGCCGATGGAGCGCACTTCGCCGACCAGCCTGTGGCCGGCAAGCTGCTCCTGCAGCGCTTGCGCGAAATACGGACCGGTGTCGTTCTTGACGCGTTCGACCAAGCCTTCGCGCTCGATGATCTCGAGGTTCTTCAACGCCACGGCGCAGGCCACCGGATGACCGGAATAGGTGTAGCCGTGATAGAACTCGCCACCTTTCTCGACCAGCGTCTTGGCGACGCGGTCGCCGACCAGCAGCGCCGACAGCGGCTGGTAGCCCGAAGTCAGCGCCTTGGCGGTGGTGATGGTGTCGGGCTCGATGCCGAAAGTCTGCGCCGCGAACCATTCGCCGGTGCGGCCATAGCCGGTGATGACCTCGTCCAGCATCAACAGCACATCGTATTTGCGGCAGATGCGTTCCACTTCCGGCCAATAGCTCATCGGCGGGATTTTCACGCCGCCGGCGCCCATCACCGGTTCGCCGATGAAGGCGGCGACCTTGTCGGCGCCGGCTTCGAGGATCGCGTCCTCCACCGCCTTGGCGGCGCGGATGCCGAAATCATGGTCGCTTTCGCCGGGCAGAGCGAGCTCATAAGCATAAGGCATCATCACATGGACGATGTTGGGCACCGCGCCGCCCAACTGCTTGTGCATCGGCTCCATGCCGCCAAGCGACGTGCCGGCGACCGTCGAGCCGTGATAGGCCGACTTGCGCGAGATGATGCGGTTCTTCTCGGGCTTGCCTTCGAGCGCCCAATAGTGGCGGACAAGCCGCAACGCCGTATCGTTGGCTTCCGAACCGGACGAGCCGTAAAACACCTGGCTGACATGCTTGGGCGCCAGCTCGGCCAGCTTCTTCGACAGAAGCACCGGCGTCGGCGTCGAGCATTTGAAGAAGGAGTTGTAGTAGGGCAGCTCCTTCATCTGCGCATAGGCGGCCTCGGCCAGCTCGTCGCGGCCATAGCCGACATTGACACACCATAGCCCGGCCATGCCGTCGAGGATTTCCGTGCCGTCGGCATCGTAGATGAAGGGGCCGTTGGCGTGGGTGATGATGCGCGAGCCTGTTTCGCGCAGTTCCTTGTGGTCGGTGAAGGGATGCAGGTGATGCGCGGCGTCGATCTGCTGAAGCTGCTTCAGCGAATAGTTCTGATAAGTCATGGATTTGATCTTTCCTCTTGAATCAATCCGGCAGCCGCCGGGGGCGGATTCGTCAGAGGAAGCGGGGCGGCGAATAGCCGATGCGGGCGCACAGCCGCAAAAGCTCGGCGCGCAGCGTGCGCGGTGACGGTGTCACCGCGACCCCAAAGGCGCCATATGTCATCTTGCGAGCCATGACAGGCAGCTTACGCCGCCTGAGGCCGGAAATTCAAGCCGTCCCGGTCAGGCAATCTTGCCGAGTGCGCGCTGCAGGAACATGTAGCGCATCGCCGTCTGCGCCGCTTGCGGACGGCGGTCGCCGCGCCCGCCATGGCCGCCTTCGGTTTCCTCGAAGAACCGCGTGCCGGCGTGACCCGTCTCCTGCAGCCGCGCCGCCATCTTGCGGGCGTGGCCAGGATGGACTCGGTCGTCGGCGGTCGAGGTCATCAACAGCACCGGCGGATAGGCGGCATCCGAGACATGCTGATAAGGCGAATAAGCGCCAAGCCAGGCCGCTTCTTCCGGCTTCGCCGGATCGCCATACTCGGCGATCCACGAGGCGCCGGGCGGCAATTCGGTGTAGCGCAGCATGTCGAGCAGCGGCACGTCGATGATGACGGCGCCGAACAGTTCCGGCCGCTGCGTCAGCGACACGCCGGTCAGCAGGCCGCCATTGGAGCCGCCCTGGATGCCGAGCTGCGCCGCCGTCGTGATGCCGCGCTTGACCACGTCTTCGGCCACGGCGGCGAAGTCGTCATAGGCATTCTGGCGTTTGCCCTTCAGCGCCGCCTGATGCCAGGCCGGGCCGAACTCGCCGCCGCCGCGGATGTTGGCCTGGACATAGGCGTTGCCCTTGTCCAGCCACAGTCTGCCGCGAATGCCGGCATAGCCCGGCAGCAGCGGCACTTCGAAGCCGCCATAGCCATAGAGCAGCGCCGGCACCGGCGCTTTCTGGTCGCGCCGCCTGACGACGAAATACGGGATCATCGTGCCGTCCTTCGAGCGCGCCTCGAATTGCTCCGAAATATAAGGCGAGGCGTCGAAGCGGGCCGGCTGCGACTTCACCGTCGCAAGCGTCTCGCCATTGTCGTCCGACCAGATGATCGAGCTTGGCGTCAGGAAATCGGTGAAGGAGAAGGACACGCTCGAGCCGAAATGCTCGGCATGGCTGATGCCGACATTGCCGTTTTCGGGCAGCGCCACGGGCTTCAGCGTCCAGCCCTCAGCCGTTCGGTCGCAGCCGATGACCTTGCCGCGCACATTGTCCATCAGGTTGATGAACAGGCGGTCCTGCGTGCGGGCGCTGCCGGCGATCGAAACCCGATGTGCCGGCTCCAGCACGGTTTCGACCGGTTCGAATTTGCCGGTTTCGATCCAGCGGTCGAAATCGACCGAATAGAGCCCGTCGGGCCGGCAATGCGTGCCGTCGGGCGCCGTCCACGGGCTGCGCACGCCGAAGATGAGCTGGCCCTTGAAGATCGCCGTGTCGGTGGCGTCGTCGGGCAGCGGGATGCGCCTGTTCTCGCCCGAGGGAAGCCGCAAAAAACTATGCGCGGTGAAGAAATCGATCGTCCTGCCAAGCAGCACATGGCGCTTGTCGCCGTCGAACTCGACGCCGCCTCCGACCGCGAGATCCTGCTTATCGGCTTCGAAGATCGGCGTCGCGTCTTCGAGCTTCGTGCCGCGCGGCCAGAGCTTGATGACGCGCGGATAGCCCGACTGGGTCTTGTCGTCTTCCTCGAAAGCCGCCGAGACGATCACCGTATCCTCGTCCAGCCAGGAAAAGCCCGACTTCGAGGCGGGCGCGGAAAAACCGCCGTCGACAAAGGACTTCGTGGCGATGTCGAACTCACGCATCTCGCTGGCGTCGCCGCCATCCGGCGACATGGAGAGCAGGCAGCGGTCGAAATCGGGATAGAGCCGGCTGGCGCCGCCGAATACCCATTTCACGCCTTCCTTCGCCGAAAGCTGATCGAAATCGATGATCGTCTCCCAGTCCGGCTTGTCGGTCTTGTAGGAGGCAACCGTCGTGCGCCGCCACAGTCCCAGAGCATTGTTCTTGTCCTGCCAGAAATTATAGACATAGCCGGCAAGCGCCGCCCCGACCGGCATATTGTCCTCGGCCGTCATCAGGTCGAGCGCGGTCTCGAATGTCGCCTGGTAGGCGGGATCGCCCTGCAACTCGCCGACCGTCAGCGCATTCTGGCGATGCACCCAGTCGAGCGCTTCCCTGCTGGTGCGGTCCTCCAGCCAGAGAAAAGGATCGTCAGCCTTGACGGCCGAGCCAGGCTGCTTTTGTGCAATCGATTGGGTCATGCGGTCTCCGAAGAAATGTCACGCTCGGTGCCACAAACATCGGCATGGCGCTACCGACATTCAATCGGAGCCGATAAAAAGGCGGTCTGAAGTCATCAACGCCAGGCCGGACCTCATGCAACGTCTTTACATAGCGACGGAGAAATTTGGCCCATCCGACGGCCCCAGATGGGAAAATTACGTCGCGTGGTCGGGCCTGACGCAGCTGACCGAGGTTGTCACGCTCGATGGAATGCTCTGCCCGATCGTCCTTGACGAGATAAGGGATAGCTACTGGCCTCACATCGTGAACGAAGACTATATGCTCAGCTTCTTCCTGGATTTGGATTTCCTCCTGTCGGAACTGCCGGACACGCGAGAGTTCAACCTTCTTGGTGTCATCCGAAAACCCGCTGAAGATGTCAGCTCACTTGCATGGGACGGATTTGCGTTCCTTGGCTATGATCTCATGGACAAGGACGTCGGCAACAGCGCGTTGACCAATTGCGGCGGCTTTCCCGAAGCGTTCGCGAATTCAGAGCTGTCGAGCGTCGGACTAGTCACGGATTTTGAACGCGCCGTCGAAATCCAGCAGACGCTGCGCCGCAAATACTATCCGCCCGAACACCATGCCGATTGCGATCTCTGGGCCATTTTCAGACGACGAGAGACCTAAGAGTCCGCCGGCTTACACCACCCGCCGGCGCGCGACCGTGGCCGCCGCCAGCGCCGCGCAGATTGCGCCGAGCGTGAGCGGCAGGCCGGCGGTGCCGATGACGTCCATGGCGCTGCCGGTCAGCGGCGGCACGATGATGCCGCCAAGGCCCCACATCAGCGAAAAGGCGGCGTTGCCCGCGACCAGCGCCGAGCCACTGAACCGTTCGCCGAGCTCGATGATCGACATGGTGTAGACGCCGTAGGAGACCGCGCCCCAGACGAACACGCAGGGCCAGATCAGTGGCGTGTCGATCAGCGCCGGCAACAGCGCGCAGCCCAGAATTGTCGCGAGAACGCAGCCGAAGCGCACCAGCCGTGCCGTTAGCCTTTCGGCAAGCAGGCCGAGCGGCACCTGCATGGCGATGTTGCCGGCAATCATCACCGACAGCAGCGCCGACATGCGCGCTTCGGGGATGCCATGGTGCGTCCCATAGACCGGAAGCAAGGACAGTATGGCTTGCTCGAAACCGGCGGCGACGACGACCGCCGACATCAGCAGCCAAGCCATCGGTATGAAAGCCAGAACCGAAACCTTGTGACCCGTCTCGTCGACCGTGGGCAGTCGTCGAACCACCAATGCCAGGCAGCAGCCGCAGAACAGAAACGCGAAGATGCCGACCAGGAATGGCGCCCAGCCTTCGGTGCCAACGGCCAGAAGGCAGAGCGGGCCGGCGGCGAAGCCAGCCGAAATGATGGTCGAATAGAGGCCCATGATCCGCCCGCGCCGCGACGGCGGCGCCAGCGCGATCACCCAGGTCTCGCTCAGAACGTAAAGCGGGTTGGTCACCACGCCGGTCAGGAAACGCAGCGGGAACCAGAGAGTGACGTCCTGCGTCCAGCCGATCAGCCCCAGCACCAGCGCCGACAGCGCCGCACAGGTGAGCGCCGTGCGCCCTGCCCCGAAGCGGCGCGCCAGCCCCGGGATCAACGGCGAGGACAGGATGAAGCCGATCGGCGTCATCGCCGCCGAAAGCCCGATGACGGCCGGCGATACGCCTTGACGTTGCAGGATGAAGCTCAACAGTGGATAGGAAAGCCCTTGCGCGATGGCAAAAACCGAAACGGTCGCGATCACGCCGATGATCGCCGCCCATTGCATCGGCTCGCCGCTGCTCTTTTCCGCAAGATCCATGATGCGACTTAGCGGGTCGCCGCGACCGCGGTAAGCCCCGCCGGCGAAAAGCGCTTGCTCCAGTCAGCTCCTGTCAGGCGTGACGACGTTGGCGCGCGCGACAGAGCGCGAAGATCACCAGCGCAAACTGCCGTTCCGGCATGTCGCTTCCCTCGTCCTAGTGGTCGCCGCCTCCGCAATGGCTGGACAGCCGCCGGTCCATTATGCCGCCGCATTATCGAAGCGTACGAGGCCTCCCATGACCGCCGCCCTGCACCCAGCCGAACCGCCCTTGGCAACCGACCGCGCCCGTCGCGGTGGCCGCGCGGGCAAGCGCGCCGGCGGCTCGGCCGCCTTCGAACAGCCGGCGTTCAGGCAGTTGAGAAACCCGCTGACCCCGACAAAGCTGGTTTCCGACGACGAGCTGGAATCGATCCACCTCGCCTCGTTGCGCGTCTTGAAGGAAATAGGCGTCGACGTCCTGCATGACGAGGCTCGCCGCATCATGAAGGCGCATGGCGCCGACGTGGCAGAAGGCTCGGAGCGGGTGCGCTTCGACAGCGACATGATCCTCGATCTGATCTCGAATTGCCCGCCGGAATTCACGCTGCACGCCCGCAACCCGGCGCACAATCTGCGCTTCGGCGGCAACAACGTCATCCTGTCGATGATGGCCTCGGCGCCGAACTGCTCCGATCTCGACCGCGGCCGCCGCCCGGGCAACCAGGCCGACTACCGCAACTTCCTGCGCCTGGCGCAGATGCACAACATCCTGAACTGCACCGGCGGCTATCCGGTCGAGCCGACCGATATCCACCCTTCGGTGCGCCATCTCGAATGCATCCGCGATCTCGCCACGCTGACCGACAAGGTCTTCCATATCTATTCCCTCGGCAAGGAACGTAACGTCGACGGCATCGAGATCACCCGGATCGCGCGCGGCATCAGCCATGAGCAGATGCTGGAAGAGCCGTCCGTCTTCACGATCATCAACACCAATTCGCCGCTCAAGCTCGACGTGCCGATGATGGAAGGCATCATCCAGATGTCGAGCAAGGGCCAGGTCGTCATCGTCACGCCCTTCACGTTGTCGGGCGCCATGGCGCCGGTGACCATTGCCGGCGCGCTGGTGCAGCAGAATGCCGAGGCGCTGTCGGGCATCGCCTTCGCGCAAATGGTGAAAAAAGGCGCGCCGGTCGGCTATGGCGGCTTCACCTCCAATGTCGACATGAAATCCGGCTCACCGGCCTTCGGCACGCCCGAATACATGAAGGCGCAGCTCGTCGGCGGGCAGCTCGCCCGCCGCTACAACATCCCCTACCGCACCTCCAACACTTGCGCCGCCAACACCGTCGACGCGCAGGCGGCCTATGAAAGCGTCTTTTCGCTGTGGGGCGCCATCCAGGGCGGCGGCAATTTGATGATGCACGGCGCCGGCTGGCTCGAAGGCGGACTGCGCTGCTCTTATGAAAAAACCATTCTGGACATCGACCTGTTGCAGATGGTGGCCGAATTCCTCACCCCGCTCGACCTGTCCGAAGAAGCGCTCGGCTTCGACGCCATCCAGTCTGTCGGCCCCGGCGGCCATTTCTTCGGCACCCAGCACACGCAGGACCGCTACAAGACCGCCTTCTACTCGCCGATCCTGTCCGACTGGCGCAATTTCGAGACCTGGGCCGAAGCTGGCTCGCCGACCGCGTTGGAGAAGGCCAACAAGGTCTGGAAGGAACGGCTGGCGTCCTATGACGAGCCCTACATGGATCCGGCCATCCGCGAGGAGCTCAACGACTTCGTCCAGAAGCGCACGGCCGAAGGCGGCGCGCCGACCGATTTTTGATCAATGGCGATGAACGATCGACCGGCAACTCGTCGCCCGCATTCACTCGATTCAGTCTCTATAAAAACGGACCTGTCTTCATGAAATCCCATGTAAAAGCGGTTGTCATCGGTGGCGGCGTCGTTGGCTGCTCGGTGCTCTATCATCTGGCCAAGGCCGGCTGGACCGACATCATGCTGATCGAGCGTTCGGAGCTCACATCCGGCTCGTCCTGGCACGCGGCGGGCGGCTTCCACACGCTGAACGGTGACCCGAACGTCGCCAAGCTGCAGGCTTATACGGTGCAGCTCTACAAGGAGATCGAAGAGATTTCCGGCCAGTCCTGCTCGCTGCACCTGACCGGCGGCGTCATGATGGCCGATACGCCCGAGCGCATGGACTTCCTGCGCCTGGCCCACGCCAAGGGCCGCTATCTCGGCATGGACACCGAGCTGATCACGCCATCGGAAGCCAAGGCGATGTTCCCGCTGATGGACGAGACCAATTTCGTCGGCGCCATGTGGGATCCGGTCGAAGGCCATCTCGATCCGTCCGGCACCACCATCGCCTACTCCAAGGCCGCGAAGAAACTCGGCGCCGAGATCGTGCTACGCAACCGCGTCGTCGACCTCACCCAGCAGCCGGACGGAACCTGGAACGTCGTCACCGAGCAAGGCACGGTGCATGCCGAGCATGTCGTCAACTGCGGCGGCCTGTGGGCACGCGAGATCGGCCGCATGGTCGGCGTCGAGCTGCCGGTGCTGGCCATGGAGCACATGTACCTCTTGACCGAGCCGATGCCCGAGGTCGAGGAATTCAGCAAGTCGACCGGCCGCGAGATGATCGGCGTGCTCGATTTCAAGGGCGAGATCTACACGCGCCAGGAGCGCAACGGCATCCTGCTCGGCACTTATGAGAAGGCCTGCAAGCCCTGGTCGCCGGTCAACACGCCGTGGGATTTCGGCCATGAACTCCTGCCACCCGACATCGACCGCATCGCGCCGTCGCTGGAGATCGGCTTCAAGCATTTCCCCGGCATCGAGAAGGCCGGCATCAAGCAGATCATCAATGGCCCCTTCACCTTCGCGCTCGACGGCAACCCGCTGGTCGGCCCGGTGCAGGGCCTGACCAATTTCTGGTGCGCCTGCGCCGTCATGGCCGGCTTCAGCCA
>JAEKLU010000275.1 GCA_019509685.1 Mesorhizobium sp.
CCTTGCCGCCGAGCAATTTGTAGACTGGAACGCCCGCCGCCTTGCCGGCGATGTCCCAAAGCGCATGCTCGATGGCGGAGACGGCAGCGCCATAGGGCTTGAATGAACCGCGCTGGCGGATCTTCAGCATGACACGCTCGACGTCGGTCGGATCCTCACCGATCAACGCCTCGCGGAAATGCAGCACCCACGGCTTGAGGTAGGTCTTTGTGAACTCGACTTCGCCAAGGCCATAGAGGCCCTCGTCGGTGACGATGCGGACGATCGGGTGCTTGCCGATGACGGCGCAGCGCAGGTCGGTGATCTTCATGGCGCAGTCCTATTTCACAGACGAGAAAGCTGTCGGCGTGAGCATCTGGCTGCTGATATTGGCAATGATCTGCCCGTCGCGCTCAGACTCGTCCCGGGCCCTGTGCCATGCCGGATCGGTGACGAAAGCCGCCCATTTCGCCTCACGCTCGGCCAGCGATTCCCAGGCGAGGAAATAGGTGAGGCGATTGCTGTTTTCGCCGATCGCAGTGGTGAAAAACCCGGCTTGGCGGATGCCATGCCTCTCCCAGATGGCCAGCGTTTGGTCGGAAAAGCGCTTGAGCAAAGCCGGCAGCCTGCCCGGCAGGCAGTCATAGATACGCAGTTCGTAGATCATGGTTTCGTCCGTTTCTTTCTTCGCCTCTCCCTTGAGAGAGGTCGACACGAATGGTCGGTCGGTGGCTCTGTGAGCCTGGGGGAATGAGGGCAAGGGCTGGGCTAACTCCAGGTCCGGTCCCAGCTATATTCATTGTCCCAATGCTCGGTGGATTGCCATATTCCCGTGACACCCGGTTGCAGGTGCGGCGAGATGACCTCGTCGACCACGTCGTCGATCCCCAGGCCCGGCTTGTCCGGCACGGTGATGAAGCCGTCTTGCACCAGCGGTTTGGGCAGACCTGTGACGATATCGTCCCACCAGTCGACATCGGCGGAGTGGTATTCGAGCGCCATGAAGTTTTCGGTCGCGACGGCGACATGTGCGGCGGCCATCGCGGCGATTGGACTTTCGGCCATATGGATCGCCATGGCAACGCCGTGGTCCTGCGCCATGTCGCCGATCTTCTTTGTCTCGAGGATGCCGCCGGTTGTGAGCAGGTCCGGGTGGATAACCGAGAGACCGCCGCTCTTGAGCAGAGGCTCGAACCCCTCCTTGAGATAGATGTCCTCACCCGTGCAGATCGGCACCGTGGTGGCCTGCTGCAACTGCCGGTACTGCTCGGTGTATTGCCAGGGGATCACATCCTCGAGCCAGGCTGGGACATATTTCTCGATACGGCGCGACAGGCGTATGCCGTCCTGCAGCGAGATATGGCCGACATGGTCGATGGCCAAGGGGATTTCGTAGCCGATCACCTCTCGAACTTCGTGAATATACTGCTCGAGCAGGTCTATGCCTTTTTCGGTGAAATGCAGGCTCGTGAACGGGTGCTGCACGTTCTGCGCGTCGTAGGCAAGATTGCGCGCCTTGCGTTCCTCAAGCGTGCCGCCACGGCCGCGCGGACTGGCGTTGAAACCTTCGAGCGCGCCGGCGGGCGCAACCACGGCGCCCGGAACATGGGCGATCTGCATCAAGCCCAGGTCCATCTTGAGGAAGCTGAAACCGCGGTCCATGCGCTGCTTGAGGCGCTTGCCGGTTTCGGTGCCGCTCGGTTTCTCGGCATCGGTATCGCAATAGACACGCACCTTATCGCGAAACTTGCCGCCGAGCATCTGGTAGATCGGCACGCCATAGGCCTTGCCGGCCAGGTCCCAGAGCGCGATCTCGACCGCCGAGACGCCGCCGCCTTGCCGGCCGTGGCCGCCGAACTGCTTGATGCGGCGAAACAGGCGATCGATGTCGCAGGGGTTCTCGCCAAGCAGCCGGCTTTTGAGCATCAGCGCGTAAGTGGCGCTGGCTCCGTCACGCACCTCGCCAAGCCCGACGATGCCCTGGTTGGTATAGATCTTGAGCAGCGCCGAGGTGAATGGCGCGCCGACGATTTCGGCAACCCGCATGTCGGTGATGCGAAGCTCCGACGGCCTGGAGTTCGTGTTGATCCGATTGAGAGCCTCGCCGGCTCCACCCGTCTTTGGCATGATTTATCCTCGTTCTGATCGGCGGGGGCTGTTGCTGGGCGCTGCTAGCCGAGTTCAATCTCATGGGCCTGCAGATAGTCGCGGTTCATCTCAACCCCGAGACCAGGCTTGGAGGTCAGTTTGAGGTTGCCATTCGAAACATCGAGCGGTTTGTCGATGAGGTGATCATATTTGCCCAGGTTCCATTCCGACGTTTCGAGTTTGTAGAAGTTGGGAACGGTCATCATCACCTGCGCCCCCGCAACCACGTTGATCGGTCCGGCGGCGTCGTGCGGCGAAACCGGGATGTAGTATGCCTCGCATAGGGCGGCGATCTTCTTGAGCTCGGTAATGCCGCCCGTCCAGGTGACGTCGGGCATGATGTAGTCGGCGAGCTTGTTCTCGAGCACCGGCACGAAATCCCACTTGGTGTGGCCGCGCTCGCCCCACGAGATGGCGGCATTGACCTTGTCGCGCACCTGCTTGAGGGCGTTGAGGCTCTCCGGCGGACACGGCTCCTCGAACCAGTCGATCTGCCCGGCCTCCTCTAGGCTGCGGCAGAGGCGAATGGCGGTGGGAACGTCGAAGCGGCCATGCGCATCGATGAGGATGTCGACATCAGGGCCCGCCGTTTCGCGGATCAGAGCCGTGAGCTCGGCCGCCTCGCGCTCGTCTTTTCGAGTCATGCTGCCATCGAGGTAACCGTCGCGCTGTTCGCGCGACAAGCCATCGGCGGTGCGACCCTGATGGGGGAACGGGTCGAACTTGAGCCCAGTATGTCCGGACTCGACGATGTCTCGAATTTCGCGGACCACGGCCTCCTTGCTGGTAAACTTGCGCTGGTTGGGATGGGTGTAGAGTGCGATCTCATCGCGCACCGGCCCGCCCAACAATTCGTAGATCGGCTTGCCCAGGACTTTGCCGCGGATATCCCAGAGCGCGATGTCGATCGCGCTGACGCATTCGACAGCCGCGCCGCGGCTGCCCATATAGGTGAAGCTGCGGAAAATCTTGTGCCACAGACGCTCGATACACGCCGGATCCTCGCCTGCCACGGCGATGCCGATCTGCCGCAGGATCGTGCAGAGAGCGCGGTTCGCCAGCTTCGTCGTGGTGGTGATCTCGCCCCAGCCGCTCACCCCCTCGTCCGTCGTCACTTCGACGAACAGGTACTCGCCCCAGTATGAAGCATCGGACTTGATCAGCCACGGCCGAACGCTCGTGATTTTCATCTCAACTACCCTTTTCTGAAATGGCCAAGCTGACTGTGTCTGGATTGGTTATCCAGCCCGGGCGGCGCTGCGTGCGCGCATGTGTTCGAGGACGTGCCGGCCGGAACCCTCGACATGGCGCGCGATGAGCTCGGCTGCCTCGTCCGCGTTTCCCGCTTTGACATGCGCGATGAGCTCGCGGTGCTCGCGCAGGATCGCGGCACGCCGGGCGAGCGTGAAATTGAAACGCCGGCTCACGGCGCGCAGCACTTCGCGATGCTTCCACCAGAGCTCGGCGGCGTGGCGGTTGTAGTGCCGCTGATACATCACGGTGTGAAAGGCGGTATCCAGCTCGCTGTGCCTGAACGTATCGGCAAAATTGTTCTCTTCGATCAGGCCTTGGAGACGTTCGAGTTCGGCGATGTCTTCGTCGGTAGCCATGTTCACGAACCATCGCGTCAGGGCCGGCTCGATCAGGACACCGATCTCGTAGATGTCGCGGACAAAATCCTGATCGATGGGCCGCACGCGTGCCCCGCGATTGGGGAGAAAGGTGACAAAGCCTTCGCCGCGCAACAATTGCAGGGCCTCGCGCACGGGATTGGTCGAGGTGCCGTGGCGTCGGGCGAGATCGGTGACCACAAGCCGTTCGTTGGCGGCGAGCCGCCCCTCGATGATGTCCTCCCTGATCAATTCATAGAGCGAGGCGCCCTCGCTGGAAGCCCCGAGCGCGTCGATCCCTTCGGGTGGCTCTGCTTTAAAATCGCTTGTTTCGGCCAAGTCCTGCTCCCCAGTCCATACACATCCTACCCTATATCACGCTCAGGTTTGATAAAACAATGTACGATTCTGTCCGTTGACAGCCAATCTGCGATCTGAAAACGTATTAAGCGCTCGAAGAGATACACAGATGGAGTCCCCCGCGATCGAACGAGCAAAGACCGCTCGCCTCGATGCAGAGCGGCATGGGAGAGAAACCTGGAGGATACCTATGACGAGGATCAAACTCGGCGGTGCCGTCCTGCGCGGCACCGTCTCCACTGCTTTAATGGCATCGTTGATGTCCGCCCCGGCGCTGGCTGCGCCCCCGGTCGATCTGAGCAAGTGGTCGCCGGAATATGTGCGCTCCATCGCCGGCACACAGGATTTTGATACGGCTGGCGATTGCGCCAAGGTCACCCCGCTCGACTACAAGGGGCGACTGACGTTCTGGTATCAGGGCGTGTTCGAAGGTGACCCCGATCTCCTGCGTCAGTACTACAAGGATTTCTTCGAGACCTTCCGCAAGACCTACCCGAACATCCAACTCGAGGAAGAAGCCCTCACCTATAACGATCTCCTGGACAAGTTCCGCACGGCGCTGCTTGGCAATGCCGCGCCGATGGCGGTGCGCCTGCAAATCCTGGGAGGCACCGAGTTCGCCTCGAAGGGCTATCTGCAACCGCTCAAGCCCGAGGACGTGGGATATTCGACCGAGGATTTCTGGCCCGGCGCCATGAAGGCCGTGACCTGGGACGGCGTGACCTACGGCATTCCAACCAACAACGAGACGATGGCCTTCATCTGGAATGCCGACATCTTCAAGCGCGCTGGCCTCGATCCGGAGAAGGCTCCGGCAACCTGGGACGATGTGGTCAAGTACTCCAAGCAGATCCACGACAAGCTCGGCATCGCCGGCTACGGTCTCGTGGCTCGAAAGAATGCGGGCAATACTCCGTACCGCTTCATGCCGCAGCTGTGGGCCTATGGCGGCGGCGTCTTCGACGAAGCCACGGCGAACCCGACCTACAAGGACATCGAACTCAACAGTCCGCAGAGCAAGGCCGCGCTGCAAGCGTCTTACGACATGTATGTTCGCGACAAGTCGGTCCCGGTTTCAGCGCTCACCAACCAGCAGGCCGACAACCAGCCGCTGTTCCTCGCCGGCCAGCTCGGCATGATGATCTCGCACCCATCCGACTACAATGTCATGCTCGACCTGCAGAAGAAGGCGACGGGCACCGACAAGGGCAAGGCGCAGACCGTTATCGACAACATGCGTTACGGCCTGATACCGACCGGCCCCGACGGCAAGCGCGCCGTGGTCTTCGGTGGCTCGAACATCCACATCCTGAAGCCCGAATATGTCGACGGCGGCAAAGTGGACGAGCCGGCGGCAAAGGCCATGATCTGCATGTGGACCAGCCCCGAATGGTCTTTGAAGATGGCCTATGCCGGGTCGAACCCCGGCAATCTCAACGGCTTCAAGACCAAATGGATGAAGGAGCGCCTGGACAGCATCAAGTTCCTCGATGTCACGACCTCGATGCTGCCATACGGGATCCCGTTCCCGGCGCTGCCGCAGTCCCCGGAAATCATGAACATCATCGTCCCCGACATGCTGCAGAATGCCCTTACCGGAGCGATGACGGTCGACCAGGCAGCGGACGACGCAGCCAAGAAGGTGAAAGACCTGATGGGAGGCGGACTCTGATCCAGGTCTGAGCGACGATCCGACCGGCTGCCTCGTGAGCGCAGCCGGTTCTTCCCAGAAAAACGAGGGCGACAGTGACGACCGTGACCGGCAAGGCCGAGGCTCGCGACAGATTGCAACCGGATAGGTCTGGCCTGCTCGGCAGGATCTGGGAGCACCGCGCCGATTACGCCTATGTGCTTCCGGCGATCGCGGTGATGCTCATCGTCATCGCCTATCCGATCTACTACACGATCGAGCTGTCCTTCTTCAACACGCCGCCCGGCTTGCAACTGCGCGACAAGATCTTCGTCGGCGTCAACAACTACACGAGCATCCTCGCCAGTGAGGTGTTCTGGCAAGTCACCTTGAACACCCTGATCTGGACCGTAGCATCCACATTCTTTTCCTTCGTCCTGGGATTTGCCGCCGCGCTGGCGCTTCATCGCGACTTTATCGGCCGGGGGATCTTGCGGGCCATCCTGATCATTCCCTGGGTCATCAGCGCGGTCGCCGCCTCCTATATCTGGAAGTGGATCTACCATTCGGACTTTGGCATCGTCGGCGCGGTGCTGGTCGAGCTTGGATGGGCCGACCGGCCGCCGAATTTCATCGACAGTGTCTCAACGGTGCTGCCCTCCCTGATCGTCGTCAACATCTGGCGGGAGTTTCCATTCGCCATGATCATGATGATGGCCGGGCTGCAGACGGTGCCCGACCAGCTGCTGCGCGCCTCGAAAGTCGACGGGGCCAATGCGTGGCAACGCTTCTGGCATGTCACGTTCCCGCATCTGAGAAACGTCTCGACGGTGACGATCCTGCTGCTGGCGGTGGCCAACTTCAATTCCTTCATTATCCCCTGGATCATGACCGGCGGCGGACCATCGAACGCATCGCATATCTGGATCACGCACATTTATGAGCTCGCCTTCGGCCGCCAGCGCTGGGGAGTGGCGTCGGCCTATTCGGTGCTGCTGTTCCTCATCCTGATGGCGTTCGGCTATTTCTACGTCCGGGCGCTGAGCGGCAACGAGCGGAAGGATGGCGCATGAGCACGATTGCCACGACAGCTCCTCGAGGCCAGTCGCGCCGCCGCATGCGCGTCGATGGATGGCGATGGGCGGGGCGCGTCTTCCTCGTCTTCATGCTGCTTTACACCGCATTGCCGATGATCTGGATGCTGCTTACCTCGATCAAATCGGGCTTTGCGGCGATGCAGTTTCCACCGCAATGGTGGCCAGACCAGCCGACTCTTGCCAGCTACCAGAAGCTGCTCGATCCGCAAAACAGCGTCGGCCACGACTTCCTCCGCTTCTTCTGGAACAGCCTTCTCGTCTCGACCGCCACGACGATCCTTTCCGTGATCGTGGCGGTCCCCGCGGCCTACGCGTTTTCGCGCTTCACTTTCCCGGGCCGGAACTTCCTGTTCTTCGCCGTGTTGCTGCGCAACATGTTCCCGGCGGTGATTTTTCTCGTGCCGCTCTTCATCCTGATGCGCGCGATCGGCCTGGTGAACACGCATGGGTCGCTTGTTCTCACCTACCTCACCTTCGGCCTGCCGCTGGCGATCTGGCTGCTCAAGGGCTTCTACGACAACATTCCGGTGCAGCTCGAACAGGCGGCGCGCATCGACGGGGCGACGCGGTTCCAGGCGTTTATCCTGATCGTGATGCCGCTCTCGGCGCCGGGAATCATCGCCACGGCGATCTATTCCTTCATCGGCGCGTGGAACGAGTACATCTACGCCTACACGTTCCTCTCCAAGAACGACCAGTTGACGCTGCCGGTCGGCATCCAGCGTTTCTTCTCGGAAAATACGACGGACTTTCCGGGGCTGATGGCGGCCAGCTTCATGATGAGCGTGCCCGTCGTGGTGCTGTTCCTCGTCCTGCAACGATACTTCGTACGCGCCCTTACAGAAGGCGCGGTCAAGCACTAGGAGCTACCGATGGCCCACGTGGTCCTCAAAGATCTCGTCAAGACCTATGGCAGCTTCAAAGCTGTCAATGACGTTTCGCTGACGGTCAATGACGGTGAGTTCGTTGCGCTTGTCGGCCCTTCAGGCTGCGGCAAGACAACCACGCTCAATCTCGTCGCGGGGCTGATCCCGATCACTTCGGGCGGCATCCTTATCGGCGATCGGGTGGTCAACGACCTCGACCCGAAGGACCGAGACATCGCCATGGTGTTCCAGAACTATGCGCTCTACCCGCAAAAGTCGGTCTATATGAACCTCGCCTTCCCGTTGCAGATGCGCAAGCTGCCCAAAGCCGAGATCGACAGGAAAGTCAGGGAAGCGGCGCGCGTCCTCGACATGACACAGTTGCTCGAACGCAAGCCGCGCGAACTTTCGGGCGGGCAACAGCAGCGCGTGGCGCTCGGCCGCGCCCTCGTCCGAGATCCGGCGGTGTTCCTGATGGACGAACCGCTCTCCAATCTCGACGCGAAGCTGCGCGTGCAGATGCGCTCCGAACTCAAGCGTTTCCATCAGGATCTCAAGGCGACGATCATCTATGTGACGCACGACCAGCTCGAAGCCGTGACCATGGCAGACAGGATGGCTGTGATGAACGGCGGCTATCTGCAGCAATACGATTCGCCGGCCCAGGTTTTCGCCCATCCCGCCAACATGTTCGTGGCGAGCTTCGTCGGCAGTCCGGCAATGAGCCTTGTTCCACTGGCGGCATCGACGGCAAACGGCGACACGGTCCTGACGAGCGCCGAAGGTTGGAGCCTGGCGCTGTCGTCCCTCAATGCGCGCAAGGTTCAGAAAGCAACCACCAGGAAGGTCGTGCTCGGCGCGCGACACTCGACGATCAAGCTGCATAAGAGCGCCGTTCCCGGTGCCATTCCGGCCAAAGCCTATACGGTGGAACCGACCGGAGACGTGACCTTCGTGCAGGCGCTCCTCTCAGGCGCCATCGTCAACATCAGCGTGGCTCCCAATATTGCCGTCACGCCCGACGAGCAGATCTGGCTCGAGTTCGACCAGGAGCGCATCCACCTCTTCGACGGCGAGACGGAGATGGCCCTCGAGGTCAAATGAGACAGCCGGATGCCGTGTGAAACGAGCGTGAATTGATGACGAAACTTAAGATCACGGCGATCAAGCCCTATCCGGTGTGGGTGGGAACGCGCAATCAGATGCTCGTCAAGGTCGAGACCGACCAGGGCATCTTCGGCTGGGGCGAGAGCGGCTTGAGCAGTCGCGAGAAGGCCGTGGCTGGCGCGATCGAGCACTATCGCGAATTTCTCGTCGGCCGAGACCCCATGCAGATCGGCCGGATCTGGCAGGAGGTATATCGCAGCCAGTACTTCGAAGGTGGGCGCGTTCTGCAGGCGGCGATTTCCGCCATCGACATTGCCCTGCACGATATCAAGGGCAAAGCGCTGGGGGTGCCGGTCTACGAGCTGCTCGGCGGTAAGCAGCGCGACCGCATTCCGACCTTCGCCTCGACCGGCGACGAGGCCGAGGGCGATGCTGCCATCGAACGAGCCAGCGAACTGCGCGCACAGGGATGGCAGGCGATCCGCTTCTTCCCCGTCGGGCAAAGCAGCAGGGACATCTTCGAGCCGCGCGAGTCGATTGGCCCTACCGCCAGGATGCTGAACAAGGCCCGCGAGGCGCTCGGCGACGAACTCGTGCTCGGCATCGACTATCATCATCGGCTGTCGGTGGCCGAGGCGGCGAGCTTCTGCAACAAGCTCGGCCGCGGCGTGCTTGATTTCCTCGAGGAGCCGATACGGGCCGAGACGCCGGAGGCCTACGAATCCCTGCGCACCATGACCGATATCCCCTTTGCCATCGGCGAGGAATTTGCCAGCAAATGGCAGTTCCTGCCCTACATCGAGCGCGGCATCCACCAGTTCAACCGGCTCGATGTCTGCAATGTCGGCGGGCTTACCGAAGCGATGAAAGTCGCTGGCTGGAGCGAGGCGCACTATGTCGACCTGATGCCGCACAACCCCCTTGGCCCAGTGTGCACGGCCGCGACCATCCATCTCGCCGCCGCGGTGCCGAATTTCGCGTGGCTCGAGACCAGGGCGCCGGAAAGGAAGCTGGGCTTCGACAATTCCGAATTCTTTTCCGTGCAACCACGGCTGGACGGTCCCGACTATCCGGTCAGCGATCTGCCGGGGCTGGGCGTCGAGGTCAACGAGGCGGCGATCCAGGCACAGAGTTTCCGTTTCTGGGAAGCGCCCCACCTCAAGCGCCGCGACGGGTCTGTCACGAACTGGTAGTTCCATTCATCGGAGTCTAAAATGACGCATACGCCCGACATCACGCGACCGCCTAAAGACCTGATCGACGGGCTAAGGGAGATCGGTGCCGCGACGGTTGCCGGCACGCTTGGCCATATGGGCTTCCGCAATCCTCATATGGTCGGTCCGGTAGCGCAGAATCATGGGAAGTCGATCGTCGGGCCGGCGCTGACGCTGCAGTTCCTGCCGCAGCGGCCGGATCTCTTCAGCGAGGGAGAATATGCCGACCCGGAAACGCAACTGCACCGGCACGTGCTCTATCATGCGCAGGAAGGCGATGTGGTCGTCGTTGACGCGCGCGGCGACATGAGCTCAGGCGTCTTCGGCGATATGATGTCGACCTATTTCAAGGGCAGAGGCGGCGCGGGCATCGTCATCGATGGATGCATGCGCGACCGACCGAATGTCGAAAAGCTCGATCTCCCGCTATGGCTGCGCGGCTGGACCCCCAACTACCATGTGCAGACCAGCATCTATCCAAACGCGGTCAACGTTCCGATTGCCTGTGGCGGTGTCACGGTGATCCCCGGCGACATCATCGTCGCGGACGATGACGGGGTGGTAGTCGTCCCCGTCGCGATGGCCTCAAAAGTGATTGAAGAATCGAAGAAGCATCACGATTGGGAGGAGTTCTCCCGCGAGAAGCTCATGCAGGGCGCGCCGCTGCAACGCTACTATCCGCTGCATGACGATGCCCGCGCAGAGTATGAGGCATGGCGCGGCGCAAGGCGCTAGCAGAACCGGTTAGCGTATTCACGCCAATGGAAAACGGCCGATCAGCAATGGCCACCGTCACCGGCGGTTGCCTATTTCAATTATATCGGCGTCGTCTTAGGCGTGATTATTTTCTTGTTCGTTTGGCGGCATCGATGCGCTTCAGCAGCGCACGCATGGAGTCCGGCAACCACTTTTCGGTTTTGAAGATCGGAAGACTTCGAAGATACCTTCTCATGATCTCACTGCGAAAATAACGTCGCGTGACCATTCGTCTCTCTTCGTCGTCCAGCTTCTTGGGCATTGCGTTACTTGCTCGCGCGGTGCTGCATCGGAAACACCGGCCCCACCGACTGGTTCCTCCGCATGAAAGAGAGTTTCGTCCATCGCCTGGAACCACGATGAAGTCGCGGCATTGAGGACTCATCGATCCTTGTTTGCGAATGCAGAAAGCAACACGATGACCACGACTCAAAACAATCGCGAGACCGGGGCCACGAAGCATCCCGCTCGTGAAGGCCGCGATCCCACCGCCGAGTTTTCCCAAGACGCTGCGGAAAACAAGAAGCCGAAGGACGGGCTGTCGAGGCCGCCCGGCGAGGTCGACGACAAAACCCATCAATCGGACGGCCAAAATCCGCCCCGCGCGGCGACGCCATCGCCTGCCACTCAAAGGGTGGCCGGCGCCGGCCCGGCCATTGCCGAACGTTCGAAGGACGCGGGGATGCCGAGAGATGGCCGCCAGCCCGGCGAGAATTCAAAGGACTGACTCATGTCATCAACGCGGGCCCTTCCAATCGCGCGTGCTGTTAAGGGCGACGAATGGAACCGACGGCCATGACCAATCTATTGAAGCTTCCTACCATGGCGGAGCGCTATTTCCGGATGGTGATCGAGACGCCGAGGGGTTCGGCCGCAAAGCTCGCCTACGAACCGAAATCAGGTGTTTTTCAATATTCACGACCGTTGCCGGTCGGAAACACCTACCCCTTCGATTGGGGGTTCATTCCCTCGACCCTGGGAGAAGATGGCGATCCGCTGGACGGCATGGTCATCCATCAAGCGGCGACAGCGCCCGGCGTCGTGATCAAATGCGAACTGCTGGGTGCGTTGCGCATCAAACAGAAGGACCCCGATGGCAACGAGATCCGCAATGACCGCTATATCTTCTGCCCGCACAAAGAGGATGCACCCGACGAGGCTGTTGCCGACCATGTGCCGGACGAACTGCGCCGCGAGATCGAACAATTCTTCTTCTCGTCGGTGTTGGGCACCGGCAAGAAGATCAAGCTGAAAGGCTGGCAGAGCGCCGACAAGGCAGTTGCTTCCCTGCGCAAGGGCATGAAGGCGTTCCGCCGGCGATCGGGTTGAGGATGACGGTCGAACGGCCCCTTTCCGACAGGACGGCGCATATCTGCGTCGACATGCAAAAAATGTTCATGCCGCCCGGCCCCTGGGCCGTAAGCTGGTTGCCGGCGACGCTGCCGATGGTGATCCGCCTCGTCGAAAGGAATCCGAGCCGGACGGTCTTCACCCGTTTCATTCCGGCCCGGCGGCCCGGCGACGGCCACGGCATGTGGCGAAGCTACTTCCAGCGCTGGCAGGAGATGACCTTGGAAAGAGCCGGCACCGATATCATCGAGTTGGCGCCGCCGCTGGGATCGTTCGTCCCTCCCGCGAGGACCTTTGACAAATCGGTTTATTCGCCGTGGTTCGGTGGCGAGCTCGCCCGGACCTTTATCACCGGGAGGATCGACACCCTCGTCATCAGTGGCGGCGAAGCCGACATGTGCGTGCTCGCGACGGTCATGGGCGCCATCGACCTCGGGTTCCGCGTGGTGCTCGCGCAGGACGCTATCTGCAGCACGTCCGATATTGCCTATGACAACATTCTCAGGCTGTTCAACGAGCGGTATTCGCATCATGTCGAGACCGGACCGGTCGAGGAGATCCTGGATTGGTGGAAGTGAGAATTGCGCTCGACCGGCAATCTAAGCAGGAGGCTCCTGAGCGGGAGACGTTGATAGGTGTCGATTTCGGGCGACGGCAGCGAAGCTGATCTACCCAAACGATTTTCAGCGCATCCGCAGCGGCCAGACCCGGAACAGGGAGCGCGGG